>NZ_JBJZOG010000031.1:0-68348 GCF_047200535.1 Micromonospora mangrovicola
GGGGTGGCGGGGGGGGGGGGGGGGGGGGGGGGGTGTCGGGAGGGCGGGGGGGGGGGGGGGGGGGGGGCGGGGGGGGAGGGGGGGGGGGGGGGGGAGGGTGGGGGGGGGGGGGGGGGGGGGGGGCGGGGGCCCCCGCCCCCCCCGCGGCGTTTCAACGGATTCCGGCGGTGCCCTCCGGCCGGCCGGTCGAGCGCGGGGGCGCGGACCATGGCGACTCGCCGCTGGCGCGGCGGGGCAGGGGTTCGGTGGGGGTGGGGTCGGGATAGCCCAGGGTGGGCGGGACGGTGTCGGCGTCCTTCGTCGCGTCGGTCGGGGGCCAGTCGCCGAACGAGTGGGGGGTCTCGATCGGCTTGTCGACCGGGGTCAGCTCCGCCTCGTCGGCCGGCTGCCCGGGCCACTGCCGCCAGCGCTGCACGCTGAACACGGCCATCAGCAGCAGCACGCCGATCAGGAACAGCGTGCCGTTCTCCAACGGCTGGCGCAGCGGCAGCGGATCCCCGAGCATCTTCCAGCCCGCGGGGATCCGGTCACGGATGGTGAACGGCGCGACGAACATCCCGAGGTACGGGACGGCCAGCAGCAGTCCGGCCACCAGCGGGCCGAGCGGCGAGAAACGCAGCGTGGCGAGCAGGCCGAGCAGGATGCCGGCGACGCCCAGATAGACGGCCGGCTCGATCAGGTTGGGCGTGCTGTACGTACCGAGTTCCACCCAGCGGTGGATGGTGCGTCCAGATCCATCCTGACCGAGGGTGACGAGCACCCAGGTGACGGGTGCCACCACCACCCCGGCGAGGAAGCTCCAGAGATGTCGCATCCGCGCACCGTACCGTTTCTGGCATGACAGATCACCCCTCCACCGGGCTGGCGGGCAAGCCGACCCCCTACTCGCGGGTCACGCTCAGCCGGATCATGACCGCGGTCGACGTCAATCTGTACGGCACCGTGCACGGTGGGGTACTGATGAAGTTCGTCGACGACGTCGCCGGGGCGGCCGCCGCGCGGCACAGCGGCGGGACCGCGGTCACCGCCTCGATCGACGAGATCGTCTTCTCCGAACCGGTCCGGGTGGGCGACCTGGTGCACGCGCACGCCCAGGTCAACTGGACCGGGCACACCTCGATGGAGGTGGGGGTGAAGGTGGTCGCCGAGCGCTGGGACTCGGCCGAGGACGAGCCGGTCCGGGTGGCCACCGCGTACCTGGTCTTCGTCGGGGTGGACGTGAGCGGCGCGCCCCGCCCGGTCCGGCCGGTGCTGCCGGAGACCCCCGAGGACCAGCGGCGCTACCGGGAGGCGGAGATCCGCCGGGCGCACCGGCTGGCCCGCCGCCGGGCGATCCAGGCGCACCGCGCCGGCTGAGACCGCGCGGCGGGGCGCCCGGGCGCGGGCGGGCGGCGGCCACACACCTGCGGGCCACGCGGTGTGGGCCGCCCACGCCCCCTCGGCGGCACCCGGTGCGGACAATGGCCTGGCGAGGTAGGGCAAGATGGCGCCACGGCCCATGCACAGTGTCGTGACGGGCCTCAGGGAGGGTGGAGCTGTGGGTGACGTGCTGTGGACGCCGCCGGTCGACGTGCGTGAGCGGTCCCGGATCGGCGACTACCTGCGCTGGCTGGCCGAGCACCGTGGTCTGGAGTTCACCGACTACGACGCGCTGTGGCGCTGGTCGGTGACCGATCTCGACGCCTTCTGGCAGTCGATCTGGGACTACTTCGAGGTGATCGCGCACACCCCGCCGGCCGCCACGCTCGCCGACCGGGGCATGCCGGGCACCCGGTGGTTCCCCGACGCCACGCTCAACTACGCCGAGAACGTGCTGCGGATGCCGGGCCGGGGCGACGACGAGCCGGTGGTGATCGCGCACGGGCAGACCCGCGCGCCCGAGACGTTGACCGCCGGGCAGCTGCGCGAGCAGGTCCGTCGGGTGGCGGCCGGGCTGCGCCGGCTCGGTGTCGGCCGCGGCGACCGGGTGGCGGCGTACGCGCCGAACATCCCGGAGACCTTCGTGCTGCTGCTGGCCACCAGCAGCCTGGGCGCGATCTTCTCCTCCTGCGCCCCCGAGTTCGGCACCCGCAGCGTCACCGACCGCTGGCAGCAGATCGAGCCGAAGGTGCTGGTCGCCGTGGACGGCTACCGGTACGGCGACAAGCCGGTCGACCGGCGGGGCGAGGTGGCCGCGATCCGGGCCGCCCTGCCGTCACTGGCGCACACCGTCAGCATCGCGTACCTCGACCCGGCCGGCTCGCCACCCGAGGGCGTGATCTCCTGGGCCGAGCTGGCGGCGGAGACCGATGAGCCGCTGACCTTCACCCCGGTGCCGTTCGACCACCCGCTCTACGTGCTCTACTCCTCCGGCACCACCGGCCTGCCGAAGCCGATCGTGCACGGCCACGGCGGCATCCTGCTGGAACACCTGAAGATGCTGGCCCTGCACCACGACCTGGGCCCGGCCGACCGGTTCTTCTGGTTCACCACCACCGGCTGGATGATGTGGAACTTCCTGGTCTCCGGGCCGGCGGTGGGCGCCACGATCGTGCTCTTCGACGGCAACCCGGGCCACCCGGACCTGGGCGAGCTCTGGCGGCTGGCCGCCGAGACCGGGACCACGTACTTCGGCACCTCGGCGCCGTTCCTGCTGGCCTGCCGCAAGGCCAACCTGGTCCCGAAGGCGATCGCCGACCTCTCCGCGCTGCGCGGGGTCGGCTCGACCGGCGCGCCGCTGCCCGTCGAGGGCTTCACCTGGGTGTACGAGAACGTCGGCGACCGCCTCCAGCTCCAGTCGCTCTCCGGCGGCACGGACGTCTGCACCGGCTTCGTGGGTGGTGTGCCGCTGCTGCCGGTGCACGCCGGGGAGATCACCTGCCGCGCGCTCGGGGCCAAGGTGGAGGCCCGCTCGGCCGACGGCACCCCGGTCGTCGGGGAGCTGGGCGAGCTGGTGATCACCGAGCCGATGCCGAGCATGCCGGTGGGCTTCTGGAACGACCCGGAGGGCAGCCGGTTCCGGGAGGCGTACTTCGAGGTCTACCCGGGCGTATGGCGGCACGGCGACTGGATCACCATCAACGAGCGGGGCGGCTGCGTGATCACCGGCCGCTCCGACGCCACGCTGAACCGGGGCGGCGTCCGGCTCGGCACCGCCGAGTTCTACTCGGTGGTCGAGGGGCTGGACGAGGTGGTCGACTCGGTGGTCGTGCACCTGGAGGACGACCAGGGCGGGGCCGGCGAGCTGCTGCTGTTCGTGGTGCTCGCCGAGGGCCTCGAACTGGACGACGAGCTGCGCAAGAAGATCAACCGTGAGCTGCGTACCGCGCTGTCGCCCCGGCACGTGCCCGACGAGATCCACCAGGTCCGCGCCGTTCCGCGCACGCTCTCGGCGAAGAAGCTGGAGGTGCCGGTGAAGAAGATCCTCACCGGCACCCCGGTGGACTCGGCGGCGGCCAAGGGCGCCCTGGCCAACCCCGAGTCCCTCACCGCCTTCGCCGCGCTCGCCCAGCGCCGCGCCCGCACCGGCGACCCCACCCCCGCCTGACCCCGGCACCTCGCGCCGGCGATCCCGGGGTTCCTGCCCCTTGGGTAGGGGGGTGAACGCGGCCTTCCGGGTGCCACGACTCCATCGTCGGGGGAGGCAGGGGCCGGGGTCAGAGAAAGGCGTGGTGGATGCGTTCGGCCTTGGCGCGGGATTCGAGCCGGGTGCGGTCGAGGTTGCCGCAGAGGACCATGCTGGCGCCGGACAGCAGGGGGGCGAGCAGCCAGTCGACCGGGTCGGGGTGGGCTGACACGTCGATCAGCACCCGGTCACCGGCGGCGAACCGCTCGTCCGACATCCGTCGGGCGGCCCGGGCCAGCAGCTCCGCGTCCGCCGCGCCGGGCTGCGGCACCGGGGTGAAGTGGTCGCCGTGCCCGCGCACCGTCGAGACGAAGTCGGCGAACCCGGCCGGCACCTCCCGCATCGGCAGGGCGAACGGGTCGAGCGCCAGGACGTACCGCTCGCCGGCCGACCAGCCCGCCGCCGCGTCGACCCGGGACGCGGCGGCGAAGAGCACGTCCACGTCGCCCGGGGCGTCGACCACGGTCAGCTTCGCCGACCAGCAGCCGAGCAGGACGGCGGCGGTCTGCCAGTGCGGAGGCAGCAGCACGGCCGCCGGGTCGCCGGGAGCGAGGGCGGCCTCGTCGACGAGCAGGTTGGCCGTCTTGGCCACCCAGTTCGCCAGCGTCGCGCCGGAGAGTTCGGTGCGCTCGCCGGTGGCATCGTCGTACCAGGTCAGCAGCGGTCGGGTCGGGTCGGTCGCGATCGCGTCGGCGAACACCCGGGCAATGTTGTCGGCCATCGGCGCGAACGATACGCGGTCGAAGTCCGTACTCGATGACAACGACAAGTCGGCGTACCGTCGGGTCGCAGTCAGCGTCGGGACCCCACCCCGGCGTAGGCTTGCCGACAGTGTTGTTCCCCACAGACCCGCCAGCCTGAGGAGTCGCCCCGTGACCGCCGGTCGCCCGCCCCGCGTGCTCATCGACGCCACGAGTGTCCCCGCCGACCGTGGCGGCGTCGGTAGATACGTCGACGGCCTGCTCGGCGCGCTCGGTGGCGTCTGCGGGTCCGCCGTGGACCTGGCAGTGGTCAGCCTCCGCACCGACCTCGAGCGCTACACCCGGATGCTGCCCGGCGCCGAGGTCATTCCCGCCCCGGCGGCGGTCGCGCACCGCCCGGCCCGGCTCGCCTGGGAGCAGACCGGCCTGCCGCTGCTGGCCCAGCAGGTCGGCGCCGAGGTGCTGCACTCGCCCTTCTACACCTGCCCGCTGCGGGCCGGCTGCCCGGTGACGGTCACCGTGCACGATGCGACGTTCTTCACGGAGCCGGAGCACTACGACAAGTCCCGCCGGACGTTCTTCCGCAGCGCGATCAAGACCTCGCTGCGCCGCGCCGACCGGGTGATCGTGCCGAGCAAGGCCACCCGCGACGAGCTGATCCGGCTGCTGGACGCCGACCCGACCCGGATCGACGTGGCGTACCACGGGGTCGACCACGCCGCCTTCCACGCCCCGGGCGAGGAGGAGAAGGCGCGGGTCCGGGCCCGCCTCGGCCTGGGCAGCAGCAGCTACATCGCTTTCCTCGGGGCGAAGGAGCCGCGCAAGAACGTACCCAACCTGATCCGCGGCTGGGCCCGCGCGGTGGCCGACCGGGAGAACCCGCCGGCGCTGGTGATCGCCGGTGGGCAGGGGCACGACGACGACATCGACCGGGCGGTGGCCGATGTCCCCTCGCACCTGCGGCTGCTCCGCCCCGGCTACCTCCGCTACGCCGACCTGCCGGGTTTCCTCGGCGGCGCGCTGGTCGCCGCCTACCCGTCGTACGGCGAGGGGTTCGGCCTGCCGATCCTGGAGGCGATGGCGTGCGCGGCGCCGGTGCTGACCACGCCGCGGCTCTCCCTGCCCGAGGTGGGCGGCGACGCGGTGGCGTACACCAGCGAGGACCCGGACCAGATCGCCACCGACCTGGCCGCCCTGCTGGACGACGAGCAGCGGCGGCTCGCCCTGGCCAAGGCCGGCTTCGATCGGGCCAAGGAGTTCACCTGGGAGTCCAGCGCGGAGGTACACATCGCCGCGTGGAGCCGGGCCCGCTCCTGAGCGTCCCGCTGCGGGTCGGCGTGACCACCGGTGGCCGGTCGCCCGCTTCGGGCATGATGTGCTGATGTTCTACGCCGTCATCCCGGCGGGTGGCAGCGGCACAAGGTTGTGGCCGCTGTCCCGTGCCGGCCATCCCAAGTTCCTCCACCCGCTGACCGGCACCGCCCGCTCGCTGCTGCAGGCGACGGTGGACCGGCTGGCGCCGCTGACCACACCGGAGCGCACGCTGGTGGTCACCGGGGCCGCGCACGTCGCGGCGGTGGCCCGGCAGCTGGCTGGCCTGCCCGAGGAGAACATCCTGGTCGAGCCCTCGCCCCGGGACTCCTGCGCGGCGATCGCCCTGGCCGCGGCGGTGATCGCCGAGCGCCACCCGGCCGCGGTGATGGGCTCGTTCGCCGCCGACCACCTGATCGGCGACCCAGCGCGGTGGGCCGAGGTGGTCCGGCAGGCGATCCGGGGTGCCGAGGAAGGGCTGCTGATGACGGTGGGCATCACCCCGACCCGGCCGGAGACCGGCTACGGCTATCTGGAGACCGGCGATCCGGTGGGGGCCGGCCCGCTGCGCCCGGTGGCCGAGTTCAAGGAGAAGCCGGCCGCGGAGGTGGCCGAGGTCTACGTCCGCTCCGGCCGGCACCTCTGGAACGCCAGCATGTTCGTCTGGCGGGTGGACGTGTTCCTGGCCGAGCTGGCCCGGCAGCAGCCGGCCCTGCACGCCGGCATCACCGCGATCGCGGCGGCGTGGGGCACGCCGGAGCAGGACGACGTCCTGGGCACCGTCTGGCCGACCCTGGCGAAGATCTCCGTCGACTACGCGGTGATGGAGGGCGCGGCCACCGCCGGCCGGGTGGCGACCGTGCCCGGCGACTTCGGCTGGAACGACGTCGGTGACTTCCACACCCTCGGCGAGGTGCTACCCGCCGATGCCCACGGCAACGTGGTGCTCGGCGGCGACGCCAAGCCCGGTGTGCTGCTGCACGACACCAGCGGCACCGTGGTGGTGCCGCAGTCCGGCCGGCTGGTCGCCACCGTCGGGCTCCACGACCTGATCGTCGTGGACACCCCCGACGCGCTGCTGGTCTGCCCGCGGGACCGGGCGCAGGACGTCAAGAAGGTCGTCGACGAACTCAAGGAACGTGGCGAGGAGAGCCTGATCTGATCGGGGGCGGCGGCCCCGTCGCCCACGCCCGTCCAACCGGCGGGGCGAAGGGGCCGCCGCGTCCGTGCCGGCGGCTCAGCTGTCGGCGCGGCGGGCCAGCGCGGCCAGCGCCGGCGCGACGAGTTGAGCGGTGGCGTCGGCCAGCGGTTCGGGCAGCCGGTCCGGCGGGAACCAGCCGAGAGCCTCGGATTCGTCGCTGACCCGCTCGGTCGCCCCGGCGGGGGCGAGCACGGCGAACCGGACGTCGTAGTGCAGCGAACCGCCCTGGCAGGACACCGGGTGGATGTCCACGTCGATCGGCACCGGGTCGACCACCAGACCGGCGATCCCGGACTCCTCGGTCGCCTCGCGCAGCGCCGCCGCCGCGAGGGTCCGGTCGCCGGGCTCGCAGTGCCCGCCGAGCTGCACCCACCTGCGGAACTTGCCGTGCAGGCAGAGCAGCACCCGGGCGCCGGTCGGGTCGAGCACCAGCGCGCTCGCGGTGACGTGGCCGGGCCGGTGACTCCGGCCCAGCGCCACCGGTCCGGCGGCCAGCAGCTCCAAGGTCCGGTCCCGGTGCGCGGCGGCGGCCGGGCTGGTCGCCGTCCAGCGACTCAGCACCGCGGTGGCGTCGGCGTGCAGGTCGGCGTACGTCCCCAGGTCGGTGTGCACCCCGACACTCTACGAGCGCGTGCTCCATGCTCTGGCTGTCGCCTCGCGGTGGGATCCCGCCCGGGACGCACTGGCCGGCGCCGGGCCGCGAGGGACCTGCCACCTCGTGGCCGACGGGACCACCGGATGGCTGGTACCCCGGATCGGCTGAGCCGGCCCGGTCCCGGGGGACGACCGGGTGCACCCCTGCGGAGAAAGCCGCAGACCCTCGTGGTGCCGCCCGGTCGTCCGTGCCCCCGATCTCCCGGTAGCCCTGGACCGGAGTGCGACCTCCGGCCCTGGCGGGCAACGGTAGTGTGCCGAACCGCCTCGGTCGCCGTCGAGGTTTTTCAGCCCAGGCTTAAAAGTGGAGATTAGTGCCGGCGGGTTACAGTGCCAGAGGAGGCGGGCAATCCCTCTGCCCGCCGCCAGGAGAGCGCTCCATGCTGAAGATCATCTTCTCGAGCGAGGACATCCTGCGTACCAGGGTGGCCCCCGCCGCGGACCCGGTCTGGGAACTGGTCCTCAGCCTGCACCTGCTTCAGGGCCGCGGGCGTGAACCGCTGCTGCTCGAATGGCGGCGCGCCGTGGCCCGCGCCCTGCATACGGAGAGCGACGGCGAGCAGTTCCGCCTCCTCTTCGCGCTCAATCCGCCCCGCGGCTACTTCCCCGACTTCCTCACCCCGTACGCCTCCCGAGACGGGTTCGAGGCGGGACTGGCCGCGGTCCGCGGCACCCCGGTCAGCCTGCTGCGCCGCGACCTGACCCTGCTGGCCGAGGAGAATCCGCTGCCCGCCCCGGCCGACGCGCTGGCCCGGGGCGAGCCCGAGGTGCTGCGCCACCTCACCGACTCGATGACGCGCTACCGGGCGTTCGCGGTCGCCCCGTACTGGTCGCGGATCCAGGCCGCGGTGGAGGCCGACCGGGCGAGGCGGGCCCGGGCCATGCTCGACGGTGGCCCCGAGGGGTTGCTCGCCAGCCTCCGGCCCAGCATGCGCTGGGCCGACGGGGTGCTCGAGGTGCTCGACTACCCGGACACCCGCGAGCTGCGCCTGGACGGCCGCGGCCTGCTGCTGGTCCCGTCCTTCTTCTGCGCCCGGACCCCGGTCGCGCTCCTCGACCCGGCACTGCCCCCGGTGCTGGTCTATCCGGTCGACCGGCTGGGCGGCCTGGCGACCCCCCGCGACACCGACGACGGCGACCGGGACGCCCTCGCCGCCCTGCTCGGCCGGACCCGGGCCGCCGTGCTGGCCGCCGCCGACAACGGCTGCACCACCGGGGAGATGGCCCGCCGGCTGAGCATCTCCGCCGCCGCGGCCAGCCAGCACACCAGTGTGCTGCGCAACGCCGGGCTGCTGGTCAGCCACCGCGACCGCAACACCGTGCTGCACACGCTGACCCCCCTCGGCCGCGCCGTCCTCGACGCCTGACCCGCGCTCGGCCCGCCGCGACGCCTGACCCGCGCTCGGCCCGCCGCGACGTCCGCCCCGCGCTCGGCCCGCCGCAGGCCCCGCCGCCTGATCAACTCGTCCTGCGGCAGGTCGGGCCATCAACCGTCGGGGAGGCCGCGGCCTGCCGCAACCCGAGTCGATCCAGGGTGGGCTCCCGGTCAGACAGCCAGGGTGGCGCTGGCGGTGCTGCCCGTTGGGGCCGCGAGCAGCGCGGAGGAGACGCCCTCGGCGGCCAGGGCGGTCCGCAGCCGCTGCAGGTCGGCGCCGAAGCGCACCAGGTCCGCCGAATCCACCGGGGTCGGTGGCGCGCCCAGCACCAGTCCGGTGGCCTGCTCGGGCCAGTCGGGCACGGTTTCGACCAGCCCGGCGCGTACCTCCTCGTCGGTGACGTGGGTGAAGACGGTGCCGGGCGCGACCACGTCGGCGACCGCGGCGATCGCCCGGTCGACGGCGGCCGGGTCGGCCGGCGTCCCGCCAGGGCCGTCGGCAAGGGTGGCGGCCTCCCGGAGCCCGGCGGCCTTCGCCTCTGCCGTGCCCAGCGAGAAGAGGTCCAGGGCGGCGTCCCGGACCAACGCCCGGGCGCCGTCGCCGTCCGCCGAGCCCGCCACGCCCGGGTAGCCCCGGACGACGGCCACCGGCACCTGGTCGCACTTGCCCTTGATCAGCTCGGCGGCGCCGGCCAGTTCGTCCACCACGGCGAGCTGGGTCAGCTGGAGCTCGTTGCCGTACGGGTCGATCTCGCCACGGTGGTCGCGGATCGCCGGCATCCCGGCGACCCCGAGCGCCACATCGGTGAGGCCGTTGCGCCACGGCCGGCCCATCGTGTCGCTGATGATCACCGCGACGTCGAGGTGGTACTGCTCGCGCAGCGCGGCCCGCAGCGCCCGGGCGGAGGCGTCCGGGTCCCTCGGCAGCAGCACCAGGCGGGTCTTGTCCACGTTCGACGCGTCGATCCCGGCGGCGGCCATCACGAAGCCGTGGTGGGTCTGCACGATCCGGGTCGCGCCCCGGGTGGCCACCACCCGGGCCGTCTCCCCGGCGAGCACCTCGTCCCGGGCGGCGAGCCGGTCGGGACCGTCCGCCGGCACGTCGACCAGCCGACCTTCCGCCTTCGACACGATCTTGCTGGTCACCACCAGCACGTCGCCGTCGCGCAGCCACGGGGCGGCGGTGGCGATCAGCGCCGCCAGGTCGTCGCCCTCGGTCACGTCGCCGATGCCCAGCACCGGCAGGATCTCCAGCCTCACACCAGCTCCAACGCGGCCCGGACCATCGTCGCCGTGGCCGCCTCGTCGGTCATTCGCAGCGGCGCCGAGCGTACGGTCACGTCCGGCACCACCGTTCCCTCGTCCTCGGGCGCGACCAGCCAGCCGTCCAGCAGGCCGCCGGCCGACCGGCCACCGTAGAGGCCGCCCACCCCCGCCGCGCTGCACTCCACGCCGAGCACGGCGAGGCAGCGGTCGGCCATGCCGCGCACCGGCGCGCCACCGATGATCGGGGACACCCCGACCACCGGGGCCGGCCCGTCGGCCACCGCCTCCCGCAGCCCCGGCACGGCCAGGATCGGGGCGATGCTCACCACCGGGTTGCTCGGCGCGACCAGCACCACGTCCGCCGCGCCGATCGCCTCCAGGACGCCCGGCGCGGGCTTCGCGGTCTCCGCCCCGACGAAGACGAACCGGTGGGTCGGTATCTCCGCCCGGTGGCGCACCCACCACTCCTGGAAGTGGATCGCGCGCTGGCCGCCGTCGGCGCCCACCGGGTCGGCGCTGCTCGCCACCGCGGGCTCACTCCGTCCGCTCACGACCACGTGCGTCTCCAGCCGGTCGTCGGTCGCCGGCAGCAGGCGCACGCCGGGCTGCCAGCGGGTCGCGAGCGCCTCGGTCACCTGGGACAGCGGGTAGCCGGCGTTGAGCATCGTCGTCCGGACCAGGTGGGTGGCGATGTCCTTGTCGCCGAGCCCGAACCAGGTCGGCTCCGCCCCGTACGCGGCCAGCTCCGACTTGACCGTCCAGGTCTCGCCCACCCGGCCCCAGCCCCGCTCCGGGTCGGCGCCGCCGCCCAGCGTGTACATCACGCTGTCCAGGTCCGGGCAGACCTTCAGTCCGTGCAGCAGCAGATCGTCGCCGACGTTGACCACGGCGGTCACCTCGGCCCCCACCTCGCGGGCGTACGCCCGGACGCCGAGCAGGAACCGGGCACCCCCGATTCCGCCGGCCAGAACCACGATGCGCATGGTGTCCATCCTTCCCCACGCGCGGCCGTCGATCGGCTGCCGGCCGGGGAGACTAGGCTCACGTCGGCAACTGTCCGTTTTCGTCCTCAGGGGGAGTTCGTGACCAGCCCCGCCGAGCCCGCGTCCAGCGACGCGACGCAGGCCAGCCAGGTGACCAAGCCACTGCGCGAACTGGCCGCGCTCGTCCTGCTCGGCGCCAACGCCGTGCTGCTCTTCGTCGGCCTGCTCCGGCTGCTGGTGCCGATGGACAACTACAGCACCTTCAGCGGCCGGGCCGGAAGCACCTTTTTCGCCTTCATCGGCGCCGAGGCGGCCGTGCTGCCGGTGCTGGCCGTGCTGCTCGCCACCCACGTCCGTCCGGTGCTGCCCAAGGCAAAGCTGATCACCCAGGCCGCCCTCGGCGAGTACGCGTTCGCCGCCCTGTTCGGCGCGCTCACCCTGCTGATCTGGCTGGTCGGTCGGCTCGCCGACGCCGCGGTGCTGGACGCCTTCCTCGGGCTGCTCACCCGGCTGGCCTGGCTGGCCGTCTTCGGGATCGCCGCGTTCGTGGTGTTCAAGATCTGGCGCACCCTCTACCACGTCCCGAAGCCCACGCCGCAGCCCGGTGTGTACGGACAACCGCAGCCGGGTTGGCCGCAGCAGTCGGGCGGCTACCCCGGCCAGCCGGGCGGTTACCCGGCTCCCGGCCCCGGCGGGTACGCCCCCGGCGGCCAGCCGAACCAGCCCGGCGGCTATCCGGTGCCCGGCCAGTACGGTCCGCCGCAGTCGGCCCCGCCGTTCAACGCCGCCCCACCGCACGCCCCGCAGTCCGCCCCACCGCAGTCCGCCCCACCGCACGTCCCGCAGTCGGTGCCGCCGTTCGGCACTTCGCACCCGGCCCCGCCGTTCGGCCAGCCGCCGTCGGCGGACCCGACCCAGGCCATCCCGCGCCAGCCGGCCGAGTTCGGCCAGCAGGCGCCGCAGGACAGTGACCGGACCCAGCGCTTCGACCGGGACGACCCGAACAACCCGCGCTGACGCCGGCGCCCTCGCACACGCTCCGCCCGACCAGGCGACTGTTTCAGGGAAAGAGTGGCTTCCCCGCCCCGGGTGGCCACTCTTTCCCTGAAACAGTCGCGTCGAACTCGGAAGAGGTGGCCTTGCCGGCGAACGCCGGGCGGGCGGGGTCGGGTGGGCGCGGGTCGACCAGCGCCTAGGCTGGACGGATGGTTGATCGCACCGAGGCCGTCCCGACGGAGGCGAGTGTCCAGCGGGCGCTGCGCCGGGCCGCGACGGGGCGGGCGCTCGACGTCGCCGAGGTGTGCGCCCTGCTGGCCGCGCGCGGCCCCGCGCTGGAGGAGCTGCTCCGGATCGCCGGTGAGGTGCGCGACGCCGGGCTGCGCGAGGCCGGCCGCCCGGGCGTGGTCACCTTCTCCAAGAAGGTCTTCATCCCGCTGACCCGGCTCTGCCGGGACCGTTGCCACTACTGCACCTTCGCCACGGTGCCGCACCGGCTGCCCGCCGCGTACCTGGAGAAGGACGAGGTCCTCGCCATCGCTCGGGAGGGCGCCGCGCAGGGCTGCAAGGAGGCGCTGTTCACCCTCGGCGACCGTCCGGAGGAGCGCTGGCCGGCGGCCCGGCAGTGGCTGGACGAGCGGGGCTACGACTCCACCGTCGACTATCTGCGCGCCTGCGCGGTGGCGGTGCTGGAGGAGACCGGCCTGCTGCCGCACCTCAACCCGGGCGTGCTTTCCTGGGCGGAGCTGCAACGCCTCAAGCCGGTGGCGCCGAGCATGGGCATGATGCTGGAGACCACCGCGACCCGGCTCTGGTCCGAACCGGGCGGACCGCACTTCGGCTCTCCGGACAAGGAGCCCGCCGTCCGGCTCCGGGTGCTCGACGACGCCGGCCGGGTCGGTGTGCCGTTCACCACGGGCATCCTGATCGGCATCGGGGAGACCCTGGCCGAGCGGGTGGACGCGCTCTTCGCGATCCGCCGGCGGATGCGGGAGTACGGCCACCTCCAGGAGCTGATCGTGCAGAACTTCCGTGCCAAGCCGGACACCGCGATGCGCGGGATGCCGGACGCTGAGCTGCACGACCTCGCCGCCACGGTGGCGGTGGCCCGCGTTCTGCTCGGCCCGAAGGCCCGCGTCCAGGCCCCGCCGAACCTCATCGAGGGGGAGTACGACCTCCTCCTGCGCGCCGGCATCGACGACTGGGGCGGCGTCTCTCCGGTCACCCCGGACCACGTCAACCCGGAGCGGCCCTGGCCCCAGCTCGACGAGCTGGCCCGGCGCACGGCCCGGGCCGGCTTCACCCTGCGCGAGCGGCTGACCATCTACCCCGAGTACGTCCGGGCCGGCGACCCGTGGCTGGACCCGCGCCTGCTGCCGCACGTCACGGCTCTCGCCGACCCGGCGACCGGGCTCGCCGTCGAGGCGGCCCGTCCGGTGGGCCGGCCCTGGCAGGAGCCGGAGGAGGTGTTCGGTGGGCGGACCGATCTGCACGCCACCATCGACACCAGCGGACGGACCGGGGACCGGCGTGGTGACTTCGACAGCGTCTACGGTGACTGGTCGGCGGTGGCCGGCCGGGTCAGCGCCCCGGCGGGCGGGTCGAGCGATCCGGACCTGCGGGCCGGCCTGCGGCTGGCGGCCGACGACCCGGCGGCGCTGCTCGCACCGGGGCACGAGGCGAAGGCGCTGGCGCTGTTCGGCGCGGACGGGCCGGCGCTGGACGAGCTGTGCCGGATCGCCGACGACGTCCGCCGGGGCGCGGTCGGCGACGACGTCACCTACGTGGTCAACCGCAACATCAACTTCAGCAACGTCTGCTACGTCGGCTGCCGGTTCTGCGCCTTCGCGCAGCGGGAGACCGACGCCGACGCGTTCCGGCTCTCCCTGGACCAGGTCGCCGACCGGGCGGAGGAGGCGTGGGCGGCCGGTGCCAGCGAGGTCTGCCTGCAGGGCGGCATCGACCCGAAGCTGCCGGTCACCGGGTACGCCGACATCGTCCGGGCGATCAAGGCCCGGGTACCGGGGATGCACGTGCACGCGTTCTCCCCGATGGAGATCGTCACCGCGGCGGCCAAGGCCGGCGTGCCGGTGAAGGAGTGGCTGCTCCAGCTCCGCGAGGCCGGGCTGGACACCATCCCGGGCACCGCCGCGGAGATCCTCGACGACGATGTGCGCTGGGTGCTCACCAAGGGCAAGCTGCCGGCCGCCGCCTGGGTGGAGGTGGTCAGCACGGCCCACGAGCTGGGCATCCGGTCCAGCTCCACGATGATGTACGGCCACGTGGACCACCCGGGCCAGTGGCTCGCCCACTT
This sequence comes from Micromonospora mangrovicola, assembly GCF_047200535.1. Taxonomy (NCBI): domain Bacteria; kingdom Bacillati; phylum Actinomycetota; class Actinomycetes; order Micromonosporales; family Micromonosporaceae; genus Micromonospora; species Micromonospora mangrovicola. The sequence goes on from NZ_JBJZOG010000031.1 coordinate 14,406, forward strand.
CCGGGTGCTGGCCGGGGTGCAGGACCGCACCGGCGGCTTCACCGAGTTCGTGGCGCTGCCGTTCGTGCACACCAACGCGCCGATCTACCTGGCCGGGATCGCCCGCCCCGGGCCGACCTGGCGGGAGAACCGGGCGGTGCACGCGATGGCCCGGCTGCTGCTGCACGGCCGGATCGCCAACATCCAGTGCTCCTGGGTGAAGCTCGGCGACGAGGGCACGGCGGCGATGCTCCGGGGTGGCTGCAACGACCTGGGCGGCACCCTGATGGAGGAGACCATCTCCCGGATGGCCGGCTCGGGCAACGGCTCGGCCCGGACCGAGGAGCAGCTCAGGGCGATCGCGGCGGCGGCCGGTCGACCGGCCCGCAAGCGGACGACCGCGTACGGTCACACCCCCGCCTGACGTCGAACCTTTCCCCGCCGCCGGCCGTACCAGTGGATGCCGGCGGCGGTTGCGGCGAGGACCGCCGCCGGTGCCCCCACGGGACACCCGGCGGTGACCGGGTCTCCCGCCCCACCGCGGGCGCTGCGGCGCCGGCCCGGAAAGGTTGCCCATGACCAGTGATCAGCGGAAGCGGCCCTGGCCGCGACTGACCCGCCGGCAGACGTTGACCGCCGCCGCGAGCGCCACCCTGGGTGCCGCCGCCCTCACCGTGCCGGGCCTGTCGGCCGCACAGAACACGCCATCCTCAGGCCGCCGGGACGAGCCGATCGTGGTCCACCTCCGCGACGCGGCCTCCGGCGCGATGGACGTCTTCGTCGGCACGACCCGGGTCCAGGTCCGCGACCGGGCCCTGGCGGACCGGCTGGTGCGCGCCGCCGGTCGACACTGACCCGCCCGCGCCGCCGTCCGCGGCGCGACCGCCTCCCGGCGCGGCTCCCGGCGCCGGTCTCTTCCCGACTTCCCTCGACGAAGGTGTGGTCCGCCATGTCCTCTCACCGTGAAGCCCCGGAGATAGCCAAGGATCCGGTCGCCGACAGTTCCGACCTGTACGCGTTCGTCACTCCCGACCACCCGGACACGGTGACGCTGATCGCCAACTACGTGCCGGTGCAGCTCCCGTCCGGCGGCCCGAACTTCTTCGAGTTCGGTGACGACGTCCGGTACGAGATTCACATCGACAACGACGGAGACGGTTATCCGGACGTCACCTATCGTTTCGAATTCACCACCGAGATCACGAATCCGAACAGTTTTCTTTACAACACCGGGCCGATCGAGTCGCTGGACAGCAAGAACTGGAACCGGCGGCAGTTCTACCGGCTGACCCGGGTGGTGGCCGGGCGGGAGCGGGTGCTCGCGCACAAGCTGCCCTGCCCCCCGTGCAACGTCGGTCCGCTCTCGACGCCGAAATACCACGAGCTCGTCCGGCAGGCCACGTACCGCCTGTCGACGGGGGAGAAGGTCTTCGCCGGGCAGCGGGCGGACGGCTTCTTCGTCGACCTGGGCGCCATCTTCGACCTCGGCATGCTCCGGCCGTTCCAGCAACTCCACGTCGCCGGCAAGAAGATTTTCAAGACCGAGGGGGAGCCGGTCAACGCGCTGGACCGGACCAACGTGCACAGCATCGCGGTCCAGGTGCCGTTGAGTTCGGTGCGCCGCAGGGCCGGCCGGTACGGCTACGCCGACCGGGCCTCGACCATCGGCGTGTGGACCACCGCGTCCCGCCAGCAGGTCCGGGTGCTCGGGGACCGGGTGGCCGCGGACACCGACGCCGGTCCCTTCACCCAGGTGTCCCGGCTGGGGAACCCGTTGTTCAACGAGGTCATCGTGCCGATGTCCAAGAAGGACCTGTGGAACACCCTGCCGCCCACCGAGGACAAACGCTTCGCCCGGTTCGTCGAGCATCCCGAGCTCGCCGCCCTGCTGCCCGCGCTCTACCCGGGCGTCTTCGGAAACCTGGACGCGCTGAACAAGACCGGGAAGCCCCGGGCCGACCTGGTGGCGATCCTGCTCACCGGTATCCCGGCCGGGCTGATCGACGGCTTCGCCAACACCACCGGCGACGTCCAGGCAGACATGCTGCGGCTGAACACCGCCATTCGCCCGAACCGCAAGCCGGACCGGTTCGGCGTACTCGGTGGCGACCTGGCCGGCTTCCCGAACGGCCGGCGGGTCGGCGACGACGTGGTGAGCATCGCGCTGCGGGCGGTCGCCGGGCTCACCGTGCCGTTGGTGGACAAGACGTTCAAGCCGGACGCGGCGGCCGCCGCGCTCACCCCCGGGCTCAGCGCGGCCGACGTGACCGCGCCGTTCCTCGGCGGCTTCCCGTTCCTCGGCACCCCGTACGACGGGTTCAACAACCCGCCGGCGAAAAAGTCCTGAGGGGCCGGCTGTGCACGAGCACACCCTGGGGCCGTCGGAGACCGGCAGTGTCGTGCTCGACCTGGGCGGCGACTCCGGCGCACTGATCATCTACACCGGCCGCGAGCTGCGCGGGCGCGAGATCGAGATCAGCCGCGCCGACGGGGGCGGATCGCGTACCCACTCGGCCGTGCGGGAGCGTCACGTCCGCGACGGGGTCATCCACAGTGCTGTCTACCCGGACCTGGAGGCAGGTCTATATACCGTCTGGTGGGACGACCGGACGCCCGCCGGGGCGATCTCGGTCACCGGTGGCGCGGTTGCCGAGTTCGTCTGGCCGACCAGCTCACCGCCGGCGGTCGGCTGACCGTACGCCCGCTCTGCCCGCCACGCCCCGTCCATCAGTTGGACGGGGCGTCGTCGGCGTTCGTCGGCTCGACGGGCGGTTGCGCGCCGGGCGGGTTAACCTTTGCCCCACCACAATGCTGATCTTGGAGCGTGTCGCGAAGGCCGCCCGGGTACGGCCCGCCGGAGCCTCCAGCGGGGACCGCCGAGCGGTCCGGTGCCGCATGCGCCACGGCGAAAATCTCGGGCAACTCGCCGGGAAGGGCGTTACTCGTCCGGGGTCTGAATCGATAGGGCAGGTTGCGAGGCTCGGGCGACCCGGATGGTCGCCGGTACGTGTCGGGAGGGCGACTCCATTATCAAGTTTGGCTTGACGGCGCACGCATTACACGCGTGTAATTTGAATGGGGTTGTTCACGCGGAACGCAACAAATTGCGACCGGACGGACAAGCACGCCTTTCGCGTGGGGGGTTGCAGCGGCGATGACGCCGGTGCGCGACAAGGAGGCAACTGATGGACGGCCAGCTCGAGGTGGCCGACCTGCTCGGAAACGCGCCGGAGTGGCAGGAGCGGGCGCTCTGCTCGCAGACCGACCCGGAGGCGTTCTTTCCCGAGAAGGGCGGCTCGACCCGCGAGGCGAAGCGCATCTGCTCGCGGTGTGAGGTCAAGACGGAATGCCTGGAGTACGCCCTCGGCCACGACGAGCGGTTCGGGATCTGGGGCGGGCTCTCGGAGCGGGAGCGGCGCAAGCTCAAGCGGCGGGTCGCCGCCTGACGCGATCCGGGCCGGGGCGGTGGGGGCCGCCCGGGCCCGGAACGACCGGCGGAGTCGGCGGGGGAGGGCTCAGGCCAGTTCGTCGGGGTCGACGCCGAGCAGGTTGGCCACCTGCTCGATGATCACGTCGTGCACGAGGTCCGCGAGGTCCTCGCGATCCATCGCGCGGAACTCCAGCGGCCGCCGGTAGAGCACGATCCGCGGGGGCACCTCCTGCCGGCCCGGCCGGCCGGGCAGTAGCCGTGCGAGCGGCACCTCGCCGTCCTCCAGGACGTCGGAGTCGTAGACGTTCAGGTCCGGCGGGACGTCCTCGACGGCGAACTCGACGCCGGCCAGTTCCTTGGCGAAGCGGCGCTCCAGGGTCTCCACCGTGTCCAGCACCAGGTCGTCGAAGATCTCGGCCTTCGTCCGGGCCAGCGGTACGGTGGCCGGCACCAGCCGCCCCCGCAGCCCTCGACCGTGGCGGTCGCGGTGGGTGCGCCGGCCGGAGCCGGGGCGGCGGTTCTCCGGGCTCGTCATGACGCAAAGGGTAGCCCGCCCGTCCCGGCGGCCCGTCGATGCGCCGACGCAGCGGCGCGCCGGTGATCCGATCGGGCGAATTGTGATCACCATGACGGGCGTGTCGTAACGCGAAGCGGTGCGCCGGACCCGGTAATGGAGATACCCTGCCGCCGTGAGGTCACCACGGCGCTGCTCCCGTAACGGCTGCCCCCGGCAAGCGGTCGCCACATTGACCTATGTCTACAACGAGTCCACCGCCGTGGTGGGTCCCCTGGCGGCCTTCGCCGAGCCGCACACGTACGACCTCTGCGAGCCGCACGCCCGTAGCCTGACCGCGCCGCGCGGCTGGGACGTGGTCCGGCACGAGGGTGAGTTCGAGCCGCCGCCGCCCACCACCGACGACCTGGTCGCGCTGGCCGAGGCGGTCCGCGAGGCCGCCCGCCCCGCGCCGCCGCGCCCACCCGAGAGCGACCACCCCGCCCCGCAGACCCCGCAGCAGGGCCGCCGCGGCCACCTCCGCGTCATCCCTCCCAACCACTGATCACCGCCCGGCGCCGACCGATCCGGTGATCAAGGAGCCGGGGCGGCCGGTCAGTGGCCGAGGAGGCGGGAGAAGACGGCGGCGCGGCGGGACGGGCGGCCGGTGCGCAGCTCGGCCTCGTCGGCGGAGAACATCACCTTGAGGCCGGCGTTGATCGCCAGCCAGCGCAGGGGTTCCGGCTCCCACCGGGGGGAGCGGTGGTTGACCCAGGGGAGCGCAGTCAGATCGCTGTCCACGCCCCGGATCAGGTCGGCGAGGGTACGCCCGGCCAGGTTGCTGGTGCCGACGCCGTCTCCGACGTAGCCGCCGGCCCAGGCGAGACCGGTGCTCCGGTCCAGCCCCACCGAGGCGGCCCAGTCCCGGGCGACGCCGAGCGGCCCGCCCCAACTGTGGCTCACCGGCACCTCCGGCCCGAGCACCGGGAAGAGTTCGCCCAGCACCCGCCGCAGCGCGGCGAAGACCCGGGGCTCCCGGTCGTAGCCGGGGCGGACCCGGGAGCCGAAGTGGTAAGGGGCGCCCCGCCCGCCGAAGGCGAGCCGGCCGTCGGCGGTGCGCTGGCCGTAGATGATGACGTGCCGGTAGTCGGAGAAGGTCTCCCGCTCGGCCAGCCCGATCTCCGCCCAGGTCGACTCGGGCAGCGGTTCGGTGGCCACCATCAGCGAGTAGACGGGCGCGACGGCCCGCCGCTGCCCGGGCAGGGCGGGGGTGAAGCCCTCGGTCGCCCGGACCACCACCGGCGCGCGGACCACCCCGGCGGGGGTCACCGCGGCACCGGAGCGCACCGCCGTGACCGGGGTCCGCTCGAAGATCCGTACGCCCCGGCGCTCGACCGCCCGGGCCAGGCCGCGGACCAGTTTCGCCGGGTGCACCGCGGCGCAGTGCGGGGTGTACGTGCCGCCGCGTACCCCGTCGACGTGGCAGCGGGCGGCGGCCTCGGCGGCGTCGAGCAGCACCAGGTCTTCCTCGGCGAGCCCGTACTCGCGGGCCTCGGCGACGGCGGCCCGGGCCCGGCCGAGCTGGACCTCGCTGCGGGCCAGCACCACCGTGCCGCCGGCCCGCCAGTCGCAGTCGATCCCCTCGGCCGCGACCACCCGGCCGACCTCGCGGACGGTCTCCTGCATGGCCCGCTGCATCGCCAGGGCGCGGTCCCGGCCGTGCCGGCGGGCCAGCGCCGGCAGCGAGGTGGGGAAGAGCGCCGAGCACCAGCCGCCGTTGCGCCCGGAGGCGCCGTACCCGGCGATCGCCTGCTCCAGCACCACGATCCGCAGCGTCGGGTCCGCGTCGGCGAGGTGGTACGCCGTCCACAGCCCGGTGTAGCCGGCCCCGACGATCACCACGTCGGCGTCCGTGTCACCGGGCAGCCCGGGGCGCGGGGTCAGCGGCTCGTCCACGCCGGACAGCCAGTACGACAGCTCGTGGTAGGGCATCACCACTCCGGTGGGGGCAGGTCGTGGCGCAGCCGCGGGTCGGGCTGCGGGGTGCCGTACGCCTCGACGACCGGCACCACCCCGGCCCAGACCGGCCGGTCGAGGTCGTCCTCGGGATCGTCGGGCGGGCCGGCGCTGACCTTCACCGAGCACTCCGCCAGTGGCAGGGAGAGCACCAGCGTGGCGGCCAGTTCCTTCGTCGAGGGCGGCCGGATCTGCGCCCAGCGGCCGGGGAGCAGGCGCTCGGAGAGGCGTTCGAGAGCGGCCAGCTTCTCGGGGCCGTCCAGTGCCGTCAGCCGGCCGAGCACCATCGCGCAGCGGTAGTTCATCGAGGACTCGAAGGCGCTGCGGGCCAGCACCAGGCCGTCGAGCAGGGTGACGGTGAGGCAGGCCGGGGCGCCGGCGGCGAGGTGCCGGAACAGTCGGCTGCCGGTGGAGCCGTGCACCAGCACCCGCTCGCCGTCGCGGGTGTAGGCGACCGGCAGCGCGTACGGCTGGTCGTGGTCGGCGATGGCCAGGTGGCCGACCCGGCCGGCGTCGAGCACGGCGTGCAGGGTCGGCCGCTCGTGGACGGCGAGGTCGGGCAGGCGGCGTACCCGGGTGCGGTCGGTTCCGCCGACGGGAGCGGGCCGCGACCCGTGGGTCCCGGCCCCGTCCGACCCTGGGCCGCCGGTCAGAGGCGCGACCATGCCTCGGTCAGCACCGCGCGCAGGATCTGCTCGATCTCGTCGAACTGCTCCTGCCCGGCGATCAGCGGCGGGGCGAGCTGCACCACCGGGTCGCCGCGGTCGTCGGCGCGGCAGTAGAGGCCGGCCTGGAAGAGCGCGGTGGAGAGGAAGCCGCGCAGCAGCCGCTCGGACTCGGCCTCGTCGAAGGTCTCCCGGGTCGCCTTGTCCTTGACCAGTTCGATTCCGTAGAAGTAGCCGTCGCCTCGGACGTCGCCGACGATCGGCAGGTCGGTGAGGCTCTCCAGGGTGGACCGGAAGGCGCCCTCGTTGGCCCGGACGTGCCCGACCAGGTCCTCGCGGGCGAAGACCTCCAGGTTGGCCAGGGCCACCGCGCAGGAGACCGGGTGCCCGCCGAAGGTCACCCCGTGGGCGAACATGCCGGTCTCGGTGAGGAACGGTTCCATCAGCCGGTCGCTGGCGATCATCGCGCCGAGCGGGGCGTAGCCGGAGGTGATGCCCTTGGCGGTGGTGATGATGTCGGGCTGGTAGCCGTAGCGGGTGGCGCCGAAGTACTCGCCGAGCCGGCCCCACGAGCAGATCACCTCGTCACTGACGAGCAGCACGTCGTACGCGTCGCAGATCTCCCGGACCCGCTGGAAGTAGCCGGGCGGCGGCGGGAAGCAGCCGCCGGAGTTCTGCACCGGCTCCAGGAAGACCGCGGCCACGGTGTCCGGCCCCTCCCGCTCGATGGCGCGGCCGATCTCCTCGGCGGCCCAGCGGCCGAACGCCTCGGGGTCGTCGCCGTGCTCGGGGGCCCGGTAGAAGTTGGTGTTGGGGACCTTGATGCCGCCGGGCACCAGCGGCTCGAAGTCGCTCTTGATGCCGGGCAGGCCGGTGATCGACAGCGCCCCCATCGAGGTGCCGTGGTACGCGATGTACCGGCTGACCACCTTGTACTTGTTGGGCTTGCCGGTGCGCTTGAAGTAGGCCCGGGCCAGCTTCCACGCCGCCTCGACGGCCTCCGAGCCGCCGGTGGTGAAGAAGACCCGGTTCAGGTCGCCGGGGGCCAGCGCGGCGACCTTCTCGGCCAGCTCGACGGCGGTCGGGTGGGCGTACGACCACAGTGGGAAGTAGGCCAGTTCGGCGGCCTGCTTGGCGGCCGCCTCGGCGAGCTCGGTCCGGCCGTGGCCGGCGTTGACGACGAAGAGCCCCGCGAGTCCGTCCAGGTAGCGGCGGCCCTGCGAGTCCCAGACGTACGCGCCCTCGCCGCGCACGATCGTCGGTACCTCGCCGGCGGAGTAGCTGGCCATCCGGGTGAAGTGCATCCAGAGGTGGTCGGTGGCGTTGGCCATGTCAGCCCCATCGGGTCTCGGGCCGGTCAGGGGTGACACCGGCCGCTCTGCCCACGGTTATCCCACAATCAATGCTGATAACGCAAGCAGTAGCGGTCTTAGGCAACGAATTCAGCAGGACGCCATGACTGATGCAACGGATTCCGCATCGCCGTCTCCGTCTGGTCGCACTCGGGCCGCGGACCGTCCGGCCGGACCGTGACCGGCCTCGCGGGCCGGCCGCCCGACGCGCGTTCCTGGCCACCCCGAAACCTCGCCGATCAGGCCGTGCCCCAGCTGTAGGTCTGCTTGCGCAGCTTGAGGTAGACGAACGCCTCGGTGGACAGCACGCCGGGGACGGTGCGCAGCTTCTGCAGGATCTCCAGCAGGTGCGCGTCGTTGCGGCAGACCACCTCGGCGAGCAGGTCGAACGAGCCGGCGGTGATCACCACGTAGTCGATCTCCTCGAACTCGGCGAGCCGGTCGGCCACGGTCTCCAGGTCGCCGTCGGTGCGCAGGCCGATCATGGCCTGGCGGGGAAAGCCGAGCTGGAGCGGATCGGTGACCGCGACGATCTGCATGACCCCGGCGTCGAGGAGCCGCTGCACCCGCTGCCGGACCGCCGCCTCGGAGAGGCCGACCGCCTTGCCGATGGTCGCGTACGGGCGCCGGCCATCCTCCTGCAGCTGCTCGATGATCTGCTTCGCGACGTCGTCGAGCAGGGCGTGACTGGCTCCTTCGCGCACCGTGACGCGGCGTGCACCGTTGCCGTTCTCCAGTTGCCGGTTGACCATCGTCCGCTCCCCATGTCCGAGTCCTTCGCGCTGAGCGTAGTGCCTCGCCGCAGTCTGGCGTATTTCGTGGTCCGTGGCTATTCCCGCAACGGAATCCCTTGTAAGGGAGTGCCCCTCATGTCAGGATCAGTCGTCCATCGCCATTGACCCTCCCGCCGGCGCGCCACCCCCGTCCCGCCGCCGACGATGACCCCCCTAGGAGTCGTCACATGCGTAGTTCCCAGCGGTCCCTCACCCGGCGTGGTCTGCTCACCGGCACCCTCGGTTCGGCCGCACTGCTCGCCACGGCGGGCACCCTGGCCGGCTGCGGCACCAAGGGCGCCCAGCAGACCGAGGCCGGCTGCAAGAGCGATGACCTCTCCGCCACAGAGCAGAAGCTGGCGTTCTCCAACTGGCCCCAGTACATGGACGTCGACGAGAAGGACGAGTCCAAGCGCCCCACCCTGGACGCGTTCATCGCCAAGTCCGGCATCCAGGTGACCTACACCGAGGATGTCAACGACAACAACGAGTTCTTCGGCAAGGTGCAGAACCAGCTCGCCGGTTGTCAGCCCACCGGGCGGGACGTCATGGTCCTGACCGACTGGATGGCGGCCCGGATGATCCGGCTCGGCTGGATCCAGAAGCTGGACAAGGCGAAGCTGCCCAACGTCGAGGCGAACCTGCTGCCCTCGCTGCGCAACCGCTCCTTCGACAGCGACAACCAGCTGGCCATCCCGTGGCAGTCCGGCCTCGCCGGGATCGCCTACAACGGCAAGGTGGCCAAGGAGGTCCGCACGATCGACGAGCTGCTCGCCCGCCCCGACCTGAAGGGCAAGGTGACCGCGCTGTCGGAGATGCGCGACACCATGGGCCTGCTGCTCCAGTCCAACGGGCACGACCCGGCGAACTTCACCACAGCCCAGTTCGACGACGCGCTGAGCAAGCTGAAGAAGGCCGTCGACAGCAAGCAGATCCGCAAGTTCACCGGCAACGACTACGCCCCCGACCTGGCCAAGGGTGACATCGCCGCGTGCATCGGCTGGTCCGGCGACGTGATCCAGCTCGGCTTCGACGACGAGAAGATCAAGTTCGTGGTGCCGGAGTCCGGCGTGATGCTCTGGTCGGACAACATGCTGGTGCCCAACAAGGCCAGCCACAAGGCGAACGCCGAAGAGCTGATCAACTACTACTACGACCCGGCGGTGGCCGCGCAGCTCGCCGCGTACGTCAACTACATCTGCCCGGTCAAGGGCGCGCAGGCCGAGATGGAGAAGATCGATCCGGACCTGGCCGCGAACCCGCTCATCTTCCCCGACGAGGCCATGCTGTCGAAGTCCAAGGTCTTCATGGCCCTGTCGGAGAAGCAGGAGAAGGAGTACGAGGCCAAGTTCCAGCAGGTCATCGGGGCGTGAGAACGATGGGACACGAGACACCGGCCGGCGATCTGCGGCTGGCCAACCTGACCAAGCGGTTCGGCGTCTTCACCGCGGTGGACGACCTCAGCCTGACCGTCCCGCAGGGCTCGTTCTTCGCCCTGCTCGGTGCCTCCGGCTGCGGCAAGACCACCACCCTGCGGATGATCGCCGGACTGGAGGAGCCGACCAGCGGGCAGGTGCTGCTCGGTGACCGGGACATCGCCGGGCTGCGGCCGTACAAGCGGCCGGTGAACACCGTGTTCCAGAGTTACGCCCTCTTCCCGCACCTCGACATCCACGAGAACGTGGCCTTCGGGCTGCGCCGGCGCGGCATCCGCAAGGTGACCGACCAGGTGGAGCGGATGCTGGCGCTGGTGCAGCTCGAAGGCTACGGCCGGCGTAAGCCCGCCCAGCTCTCCGGCGGCCAGCAGCAGCGCGTCGCGCTGGCTCGCGCCCTGATCAACCACCCGCAGGTGCTGCTGCTCGACGAGCCGCTCGGCGCGCTCGACCTGAAGCTGCGCCGGCAGATGCAGATCGAGCTGAAGCGGATCCAGACCGAGGTCGGCATCACCTTCGTGCACGTCACCCACGACCAGGAGGAGGCCATGACCATGGCCGACACCGTCGCGGTGATGAACGCCGGCCGGATCGAGCAGCTCGGCGCCCCCGCCGACCTGTACGAGTACCCGGCCACCGCGTTCGTGGCGAACTTCCTCGGCCAGTCCAACCTGCTGGCCGGCGAGGCGGGCGGGCGCAGCGGGGGCGACGTGCTGGTCACCGCGCACGGCTCGCGGTACTCGGTCCCCGCCGAACGGGCCCGCGTCGACCACGGTCCGGTCTTTCTGGGGGTACGCCCCGAGAAGCTGCACCTGGTCGAGGACGCCGACCCGGTGCCGGTCACGCATCAGCACGTCGGCGGCGTGGTGACCGACGCCTCGTACGTCGGGGTGAGCACCCAGTACCTCGTGCGGACGGCGTGGGGCAGCGAGCTGTCCGTGTTCGCCGCGAACAGCGGACTCGGCGGGCGGCTGGCCGTCGGCACCCCGGTGACCGCCCACTGGGAACCGCGGCACGCCTTCCTGCTGCCCCGGGAGTCCGACGAGGACGACCAGACCAGCCCGCTGTTCGACGAGCCGCCGGTCGGTGTCGGGTCATGAGCGCGCTGGCCCACGCACCGGCCGCGTCGGGAGAGCCGGCAGCGCCGCCGGCGCCCCGGCGGGCACGCCACCGGCTGCTGCCGTACCTGTTGCTGCTACCGGGCGCGGCCTGGCTGCTGATCTTCTTCGCCCTGCCGCTGCTCCAACTCGCCGCAGCCAGCCTCTACGACCCGGGCGGATCGCTCTCCACCGGGTACGCGATGACCTGGGCGTTCGGCAACTACCCGACGGCGTTGCAGGCGTACTGGCCGCACTTCGTGCGGTCGTTCACCTACTCGGCGATCGCGTTGGCGCTGGCCCTGCTGATGGGCTACCCGCTGGCGTACGGGATCGCGCAGAAGGCCGGACGGTGGAAGAACCTGCTGCTGGTGGCCGTGGTCGCGCCGCAGTTCACCAGCTTCCTGGTCCGGACGCTGGCGTGGAAGACCATCCTGTCGGACAACGGCGCTCTGGTCGGGCTGCTGCGCGACGTGCACCTGCTCGGGCCGGACGGCCGGCTGCTGGCCACCCCGTTCGCGGTGGTGCTCGGCCTGACGTACAACTTCCTGCCCTTCCTGGTGCTGCCGCTGTACGCGAGCCTGGAGCGGCTCGACCCCCGGCTGCTGGAGGCGGCGAGCGACTTGTACGCGAGCCCGCTGCGGGCCTTCCAGAAGGTCACCCTGCCGCTCTCCATGCCCGGCCTGATCGCCGGCACGCTGCTCTTCTTCATCCCGGCCACCGGCGACTACATCAACGCCGAACTGCTCGGCACCCCGAACGAGTACATGATCGGCAACGTCATCGACTCCGCGTTCCTGGTCCGGCTGGACTACCCGCAGGGTGCGGCCCTGTCGTTCCTGCTGATGGCGGCGATCCTCGCGATCGTCTTCGGCTACCTGCGCAAGGCCGGCACGGAGGAGGTGCTCTGATGAGCGCGAGGAGTGCAGCGCTGATGCGTACCTCACGGTGGATCGCCGACCGGTGGGTGATGGGCGTGGCCCTGCTCGTTCTCGGCTACCTCTCGCTGCCGATCGTCGTGGTCGCCGGGCTCTCCTTCAACCGGCCCTCCAGTCGGCTGTCCTACGACTTCAACGAGTTCACCCTGGACAACTGGACCCGGCCCTGCGCCACCTCAGACATGTGCGACGCGGTGGTACGCAGCATGGAGATCGGCCTGATCGCCACGGTGGTCTCCACCATCCTCGGCACGCTGATGGCGTTCGCCCTGGTGCGGCACGGGTTCCGGGGTCGGTCCGGGATCAACGGCCTGATCTTCCTGCCGATGGCCACCCCGGAACTGGTGATGGGCACCTCGCTGCTCGCCCTCTTCGTCGCCGCCGGAGTGCCGCAGGGGTTCTGGACCATCGTCATCGCCCACGTGATGTTCTGCGTCTCGTTCGTGGTGGTCACCGTGAAGGCCCGCCTCTCCGGCATGGACCGGCGGCTGGAGGAGGCCGCCATGGACCTGTACGCCAGCGAGTGGCAGACCTTCCGCCGGATCACCCTGCCGCTGGTGCTGCCCGGCATCATCGCCGCCGCGCTGCTGGCCTTCTCGCTCAGCTTCGACGACTTCATCATCACGAACTTCAACGCCGGCACCACCGTCACCTTCCCGATGTACGTCTGGGGTGCCGCCCAGCGGGGCATCCCGCCGCAGGTCAACGTCATCGGCACGGCGATGTTCGGGATAGCGCTGCTGCTGGTCGGCGCCAGCACGCTGCGCGGGCGGCGGGCCCGGCGGGCGGCTCTGGTGGCCCCCGTCGCGTCCGGACGGACGGCGAAGAGCGGATCATGAAACTCCCGCATACCGGCCGGGCGCTGGCCGACGCCGCGCCCGTCCCGTACTGGCTCGACCGGCCGGAACGCCCCGACCCGCTGCCGCCGCTGGCCGGCGCGCATGACACCGACCTGCTGGTGGTCGGCGGTGGGTACTCGGGGCTCTGGGCCGCCCTGCTGGCCAGGCAGGCCGATCCGGGGCGGGACGTGCTCCTGGTCGAGGCCGGCAGCTGCGGCTGGGCGGCGTCCGGGCGGAACGGCGGGTTCTGCGCCGCATCGCTCACCCACGGCCTCGCCAACGGCGTCGACCGGTTTCCCGGTGAGATCGACGAGCTGGAACGGCTCGGCCGGGAGAACCTGGACGCCATCGTCGCCACCGTCGCCGAGCACGGCATCGAGTGCGACCTCGAACGCACCGGCGAGCTGGCGGTGGCGGTCGAGCCGTACCAGCTCGCCGGGCTCGCCGAGGACGCCGAGCTGGCCCGCCGGTACGGCCACGACGTCCGCCTGCTCGACGCCGACGAGGTGCGCGCCGAGGTGGACTCGCCCACGTACCTGGGCGGGATGTGGGACCGGGACCGGGTGGCCATGCTCGACCCGGCGAAGCTGGCCTGGGGGCTCCGCCGCGCCGCGCTCGACCTGGGCGTACGGATCCACGAGCACACCCGGGTCACCGGGCTGCGCCGGGACGGCGGGGCGCTGCGCGCCGCCACGGCGGGCGGCCCCGACGGCGCGCCCGGCACGGTCCGGGCCGGGCAGGTGGTGCTGGCCACCAACGCGTTCCCGCCGCTGCTGCGCCGGCTGCGCGCCTGGCTGGTGCCGGTCTACGACTACGCGCTGATGACCGAGCCGCTCTCCGCGGCGCAGCGGACGGCGGTCGGCTGGGCGAACCGGCAGGGGCTGGCCGACGTCGGCAACCAGTTCCACTACTACCGGATCACCACCGACGGTCGGATCCTCTTCGGCGGCTACGACGCGGTCTACCACTACGGCAACCGGGTGGCACCGGAGCTGGCGCAGCGGCAGGCCACCTTCACCGCCCTCGCCGACCACTTCTTCGCCACGTTCCCGCAGCTCTCCGACGTCCGCTTCAGCCACCGCTGGGGTGGCGTCATCGACACCTGCACCCGATTCTGCCCGTTCTTCGGCACCGCCTACGAGGGGCGGCTGGCGTACGCGGCCGGGTTCACCGGTCTCGGCGTCGGGGCCACCCGCTTCGGCGCGCGGGTCATGCTCGACCTGCTCGGCGGCGCGGACACCCCGCTGACCCGGCTCGACCTGGTGCGCAGCAAGCCGTTGCCGTTCCCGCCGGAGCCGTTCCGGGCCACCGGCATCAACCTCACCCGGTGGTCGCTCGCCCGCGCCGACGCGCGCCAGGGGCGCCGCAACCTGTGGCTCCGTACTCTCGATCGTCTTGGACTGGGGTTCGATTCCTGATGCGCATCCTGCTCGTCGGTGCCGGCGGGGTCGGCTCCGCCGCCGTCGCCATCGCCGCCCGCCGCTTCTTCTTCGAGACCGTGGTGGTCGCCGACCACGACCTGAGCCGCGCCGAGCGGGCGGTCGCCGGCCACGGCGACCGCTTCGTCGCCGCCCAGCTCGATGCCGCCTCTTCCGAGGCGGTCACCGCGCTCTGCCGTACGCACCGGATCACCCACGTGCTCAACGCGGTCGACCCCCGCTTCGTCATGCCGATCTTCAACGGCGCCTACGCTGCCGGGGCCGACTACCTGGACATGGCGATGTCCCTGTCCCACCCGCACCCGACCGCGCCGTACGAGCAGACCGGGGTGAAGCTCGGCGACGAGCAGTTCGCTGCCTCCGAGCAGTGGTCCGCGGCCGGCCGGCTCGCGCTCTGCGGCATCGGCGTGGAGCCCGGCCTCTCCGACGTCTTCGCGCGCTACGCCGCCGACGAGCTCTTCACCGAGATCGACGAGATCGGCGTACGTGACGGGGCGAACCTGACCGTCGACGGCTACGACTTCGCCCCGTCGTTCTCCATCTGGACCACCATCGAGGAGTGCCTGAACCCGCCCGTGGTCTGGGCGGAGGGGCGGGGCTGGTACACCACCGAGCCGTTCAGCGAGCCGGAGGTGTTCGAGTTCCCCGAGGGGATCGGCCCGGTCGAGTGCGTCAACGTGGAGCACGAGGAGGTGCTGCTCGTCCCGCGCTGGGTCAAGGCGAGGCGGGTCACCTTCAAGTACGGCCTCGGCGACGAGTTCATCGAGGTGCTGAAGACCCTGCACAAGCTCGGCCTGGACTCGACTTCACCGGTGCGCGTGGGCGGCGCCTCGGTTTCTCCCCGCGATGTCGTCGCCGCCAGCCTGCCCGACCCGGCAGCCCTGGGCGACAGGATGCGGGGCAAGACCTGCGCGGGGACGTACGTGACCGGCACCGGCCGGGACGGCCGGCCCCGGAAGGTGTACCTCTACCACGTGGTCGACAACGAGTGGTCGATGCGGGAGTACGGCCACCAGGCGGTGGTCTGGCAGACCGCGGTCAACCCGGTCGTCGCGCTGGAGCTGCTCGCCACCGGCGGCTGGTCCGGCGTCGGCGTGCTCGGTCCGGAGGCGTTCCCCCCGGTACCCTTCCTCGACCTGCTGAGCGGCTACGGCTCGCCGTGGCGGATGGAGGAGCGGTGACCCGGTACGGCCCGATGTTCGGCCCCGACGTCACGTTCCTCGGGGTGCCGCCGTGCACCATCGAGGAGCCGGTGACGTACGCCGACGCCGACGTGGTGATCGTCGGTGCGCCCTTCGACGGCGGCACCTCGCACCGGCCGGGCACCCGGTTCGGCCCGTCCGCCATCCGGCAGGCCTGCTACCTGCCGCACGACGGCTCCCGCCCGTCGCTCGCGATGCGCGTCGACGGGTTGCAGGACCTCTGCGTCTACGACGCGGGCGACGTGGAGATGTTCTCCGGCGACATCGAACGGTCGCTGTCCGCGCTGGAGTCGGCGGTGCACGCGGTGGCGGCGGCCGGGGCTATCCCGATCGTGCTCGGCGGCGACCACTCCATCGCCCTGCCCGACGCCACCGGGGTGGCCCGGCGGTACGGCTTCGGCCGGGTGTCGCTGGTGCACTTCGACGCGCACGCCGACACCGGGGACATCGAGTTCGGCTCGCTGCACGGGCACGGCCAGCCGATGCGCCGGCTCATCGAGTCCGGTGCGGTACGCGGCGACCGCTTCCTCCAGATCGGCCTGCGCGGCTACTGGCCCGGCCCGGAGACCCTGTCCTGGATGGCCGAGCAGCGGATGCGCTCGTACGAGATGACCGAGGTGGTTGCCCGCGGGCTCGACGAGTGCCTGTCGGAGGCGTTCGGGATCGCCACGGACGAGTGCGAGGGGGTCTTCCTCTCCGTCGACGTCGACGTGGTCGACCCCGGCATGGCCCCCGGCACCGGCACCCCGGAGCCGGGCGGGTTCACCTCCCGGCAGCTCCTCGACGCGGTCCGGCGCTGCTGCTACGAGCTGCCCGTGGTCGGGGTGGACGTGGTCGAGGTGGCCCCGCCGTACGACCACGCCGACATCACCGCGTACCTCGGCAACCGGGTGGTCCTGGAGGCCCTGTCCGCGATCGCCCGCCGCCGCCGCGACGCCGCCGGCGGCCCACCCTGGGACCCGAGGCAACCCCTCCTGGAGGGTCGCTGACGAGTGGTGGGTGAGTCCCGGGCGACCGTGACGCAGTGGCGAGGCCCGGCCGTTCAGGCGATCCGGGAGCGGATGAGGAAGCGGACGCCCTCCGGGGCCTCCAGGGAGAAGCCGCTGCCCCGGCCGCGCACCACGTCCACCGTGAGGCGGGTGTGTTTCCACAGCTCCCACTGGCTCGCCGACATCCAGAACTCGACCGGTTCGGGGACGTCGTCCACCTCCAGCGACGCCAGGAGGACGTCGGACGAGCCGGTGCGGAACTCGCCGGCCGGGTAGCACATCGGGGCGCTGCCGTCGCAGCAGCCGCCGGACTGGTGGAACATGAGTGGCCCGTGCTGCCCCCGCAGCGACCGGATCAGCTCGGCCGCCGCGGGGGTCAGGGTCACCGGCGCGACGCCGCCCTCGAGGTGCGGCATCAGAAGAAGCCCAGCTTCTTCGGGGAGTAGCTGACCAGCAGGTTCTTGGTCTGCTGGTAGTGCTCCAGCATCATCTTGTGGTTCTCCCGGCCGATGCCGGACTGCTTGTATCCGCCGAACGCGGCGTGCGCCGGGTAGGCGTGGTAGCAGTTCGTCCAGACCCGGCCGGCCTGGATCGACCGCCCGGCCCGGTACGCGGTGTTGATGTCCCGGGTCCAGACCCCCGCGCCGAGGCCGTACAGGGTGTCGTTGGCGATCTTCACGGCGTCGTCCAGGTCGGCGAAGGAGGTCACCGAGACCACCGGGCCGAAGATCTCCTCCTGGAAGATCCGCATCGAGTTGTCGCCTTCGAAGATGGTGGGCTGCACGTAGTACCCGCCCGACAACTCGCCGCCCAGGTCGGCCCGCTCGCCGCCGGTCAGCACCTTCGCGCCCTCCTGCCGGCCGATGTCCAGGTAGGAGAGGATCTTCTCCAGTTGGTCGTTGGACGCCTGGGCGCCAATCATCGTGTCCGTGTCCAGGGGGTGGCCCTGCTGCACCGCCTTGGTCCGCTCGACGGCGGCGGCGAGGAAGTCCGAGTAGTGGCCCTGCTGGATCAGCGCCCGGGACGGGCAGGTGCAGACCTCGCCCTGGTTGAGGGCGAACATGGTGAAGCCTTCGAGGGCCTTGTCGTAGAAGTCGTCCCGGGACGAGCTGACGTCGTCGAAGAAGATGTTGGGGCTCTTGCCGCCCAGTTCCAGGGTGACGGGCTTGATGTTCTCGCTGGCGTACTGCATGATCAGCCGCCCGGTCGTGGTTTCGCCGGTGAACGCCACCTTGGCCACCCGGGGCGAGGACGCGAGGGGCTTGCCGGCCTCGACGCCGAAGCCGTTGACCACGTTCACCACGCCGGCCGGGAGCAGGTCGGCGACGAGCGACAGCAGGTAGTGGATCGACGCCGGGGTCTGCTCGGCGGGCTTGAGCACCACCGCGTTGCCGGCCGCGAGCGCCGGGGCCAGCTTCCAGACGGCCATGAGCAGCGGGAAGTTCCACGGGATGATCTGCCCGACCACGCCGAGCGGCTCGTGGAAGTGGTAGGCCACGGTGTCGTCGTCGATCTCGCCGAGGGACCCCTCCTGCGCCCGGATCGCCCCGGCGAAGTAGCGGAAGTGGTCGATGGCGAGGGGGATGTCGGCGGCCAGGGTTTCGCGGACCGGCTTGCCGTTCTCCCAGGTCTCGGCGACGGCCAGTGATTCCAGGTTCTCCTGCATCCGGTCGGCGATCTTGTTGAGGATCAGGGACCGCTCGGCGACCGAGGTGCGGCCCCACGCGTCGGCCGCGCCGTGCGCGGCGTCGAGGGCCCTCTCGACGTCCTCGGCGGTGCCCCGGGCCACCTCGCAGAAGGTCTGCCCGGTCACCGGGCTGGGGTTCTCGAAGTACCGGCCGCCGTGCGGCTTCACGTACTCCCCGCCGATGAAATGGTCGTAGCGGGACTGCCAGTGGGTGGGGGCGTCGTAGCGCGTCATGGGTACCTCCGCCGTCCGTCAGGGAGTGGACGGCGGGGACGTTAGTTTCGCGGACGTTGCAGGAACGTTGCGCGCGGCAGGTCGTACTCCTGGGCGAGCTGGTGGGCGCGCGCGACGGCGAGCGGCCGGCGGGGCGCGCCCACCGGCAACGCCCGGGCCAGGGCCTGCCAGGCGGTCAGGTCGTCGGCGCCGGCGGGCGTCGCGGTCCAGGCGGCGAGCAGCGCCGGGTCCGCGGCGGCCAGCACCGCCGCGCGCAGTTGCCCGTCGACGAGGCGGCGCAGTCGGCGCACTCCCGGCGCGTCCGACCCGGGCAGCAACGGCCCGGCGTACGCCTGGAGCGCCCCCGCCGGGTCGCCGCGCTCCAGCAGTTCGGTGACGGTGCGGAAGTCGGCGCGGACGGTCGCCCGCAGCCGGTACGGGCGGGAGTCGAGCAGTTCCTCGCCGAGCGCCCGGCGCAGCCGGGAGAGTTCGGCGCGGAGGGTCACCGGGTGCAGCCGGTCGTCGCCGTAGAGGTCGAGGCCGAGCTGCTCGCCGGTGCGCCCCTCAGGGTGGTCGAGCAGGAGCACCAGCAGCTCGCTGTGCCGCCGGCCGAGCCGGATCCGCCGGCCGCCGACCCGTAGCTCCGCCTCGTCGCGGCCGAGCGCGGCGACGTGCAGCACGCCGGGCTCGGCCGGTGCGGCGGCGGCCAGGAACGCCTCGGCGGCCCGGGCGGTGGCCCGGACCAGGGCGAGGCTCTGCGGGGTGGCCAGGTGGTCGCCGCCGGTGATGTCGACGGCCCCGAGCAGCCGGCCGGTGGCCGGGTCGTGGATCGGGGCGGCGGCGCAGGTCCAGCGCTGCACGGGCCGGACGAAGTGTTCGGTGGCGAAGATCTGCACGCTGTGGTCGACGGCGAGCGCGGTGCCGGGGGCGTTGGTGCCGGCGTGCGCCTCGTCCCACCGGGCGCCGGGCACGAAGTTCATCCGCTCGGCGTGCCGGAGCACGCCCGGATGTCCCTCCACCCAGAGCAGCCGCCCGTACGCGTCACAGACGGCCATCAGGTGCGCGCCGTCCTGGGCGATCCCGCCGAGCAGGTCGCGGAAGAGCGGCAGCACCCGGGCCAGCGGATGGGCGGCCCGATAGCTCGCCAGCGCGTCGTCGGTGAGGTCGACCGGTGCGGTGGTCTCCGGGTCGAGCAGCGCGGACCGTTCCCACGACCGGCGGACCACGTCCCGGACCCGGTCCGGGGTGACGTGTCCGGCGAGGAACGCTTCGTGGGCGGCACCGACCTGCGCGATCCGCTCCGCCGGATCGGCGCCGAACTCCAGGGCGAGCCACGGGTCAGCCATCGGCGACCTCCTCGCGCCCATGGTGACCCAGCTCACCCGTGATCGCCAATACCGGCGTGAGTTCTCCCGTGCTGGGGCCGGCGCCATGCCGCACCTATCTTGTCATTGACAAGTTAAGGTTCCGAGGTCAAACTTGACAGCGACAAGATGACGTACCGGGAGGCTGGCGTGGAACTGACGATGGTCCGGAAGATGTGGCAGCTCATCGAGCCCGTGCACGCGCTGGTCTACTACGCGCCCGAGCTGACCGAGGAGGCCGCCGCGCTCGGCCTGCCGACCGACGAGCGCTGGCCCGGCTACTTCGCCCTCCGGTCGGCGCCGCTCGGCGCGGCCGGTCCAGCGCTGGTCACCGCCACCTACTACAGCTTCAGCCCGCGGATGATCGCCGAGTACCTGCCGGCGATCTGGGCCACCGCCGAGCCGGCCAAGGTCCTCGCCGCCCGGACGTCCGGGGTGGACCGTGCGCTGCGCCGCCTGCTCGGCGACCGGGTGGACTCGCCCGAGCTCGCCGAGGCGGCCGTGCTGGCCCGCCGGGCCGTCCGGGCCGCCGACCTGGCCGGGTGTCCGCTGGCCGCGGCCAACGCTGACCTGCCCTGGCCGGACGCGCCGCATCTCGCGCTCTGGCAGGCCGCCACGATCCTGCGCGAGCACCGCGGCGACGGGCACGTCGCGGCGCTGCTCACCGCCGGGCTCGACCCGACCGAGGCGCTGGTCTCCTTCGCGGCCGTCGGTGCCGCCCCGGTGGAGGTCTTCGCCAGCCGGCGCTGGACCGGGGAGGAGTGGGCCGCCGCCCGCGAGCGGCTCGCCGCCCGCGGCCTGGTCGACGCCGACGGTGCCGCCACCGACGCCGGCTGGCGGCTCCGCGACGAGGTCGAGCGGCGTACGGACGAACTGGCCGCCGCTCCGTGGCGGGCGCTCGGTCCCGCGGTCGGCCGGTTCGCCCAGCTCGTCGCCCCGCTGACCGGGGCGGTGGTGGCCACCGGGATGCTGCCGGAGCGCAGCACGCTGGGCATCCGGCGCGACTGACGGGTCGACCGGTCCGGGCGGGGCGCACCTCCACCGCCCGGACCGGTCCGTAGAGCGCTCAGCCCGGCCCGTTGGCCGGGGTGCCGCCGGACCTTCGCCGGTCCGTGCCGGGCCACCGGGAAGACGGCGTGGCTGAGCGGGTCGTTGCCGGTCACCCGGCCGGGCCGGCCCGGGCGGCGGGTGGGATGCGAGTCATCAGGAAGCCTCTGTCGGTAGGAGGAGCCGCAGAGGCCATCAGACGTCACAAATAGGCGGTAAGCGGATAAAAATCAAGATTGTCCTCCGGTCGGGTCGTGTTGAACGATGCAGCGCTCCCACGCCGTACCAGCCGGCGTGGTCAACCCAGGCGAACGACAGGAGTTGCGGTGAGGGTGCAGCGGACGCACGTACTGGCGGGTGGTGTGGCGGCGGTCGCCGCGGCGGTGGTGGCGGTCGGCACGGGGCTGGGTTTCGCCGACACCACCTCGCCCCGGCCGAGCGTGTGCCAGGGCTCGGTGACCTTCTCGGCCGAGGGTGGGGCCCCGGCGGCGACCAGTGACCGGTTTCCGGTGGGCACCCGGCTGCGGGTGACCAACCTGGACAACGGCAAGGCGGTGACGGTGGTGGTGACCGGACCGTCGGGCAGCTGTGTGCTGCTCAACGCCGCCGCGATGGACCTGGTCCGCGAGCCGGGCAGGAACGTGATCCGCCGCAACGTGGTCGAGCCCCTCGACGCCGGGTCGCCGGGCCGACCGGGCGCCGGCGCCCCGGCCGGTGGCGACACCCGCCCGGGCGACGCCCGGCCCGGTGCCGGCGCGCCGGCCGGCGGCAGCGCCTGCACCGGAGCGATCACCTTCTCGGCCGAGGGCGGGGCGCCGGCCGCCGCCAGTGGCCGGTTCCCGGTGGGCGCCCGGCTGCGGGTGACCAACCTGGACAACGGCCGGGCGGTGACCGTGACAGTGACCGGGCCGTCGGGCAGTTGTGTGCTGCTCAACGCCGCCGCGATGGACGCCATCCGCGAGCCCGGCAAGAATCTGGTCCGCCGCAACACGGTGGAGTTGCTCCGCTGACCGGGTGGAACGCCATGGAGGTCTCCGGTGCGGGATGACCTCCCTGGCGTGCCACCTGAGTGCCAGGCGCTAGGCGATGCGGCGGATCCGGCGGAGGGCGAGGTAGAGCAGGGCGGCGGCGAGGGCCACGAAGATGCCGGTCTCGATGCCCTGGAACAGCCAGAACCGGTCGGCCGGCTGGTAGAGCTGCCAGTTGTAGGCGCCGGGGTGGATTCCCAACTCCGCCCCGCACGCACCGCCGCCCGGTCCCTTGGCGCCGGGCGGACACATGATCTGGGCGTCGGGTGCCACCATCCTGCCGTCGGCGTCGCGGACCCCGCTGGAGAGGACCCAGTCGCCGCGGCCCTGCGCCAACGGGCCGTCCCCCGTCACCGGGAACGTGAGGGTTCGGGCAGGCTGGTAGTGCGGCCTGGCCAGGACCGCCACGGCCGCCCGCACCCCGACGAATCCGACGAGGGTGACGGTCATGGCGGGCAGCATCCGCCGCCAGACGGTGCCGGCGAAGACGCCGAGCGCCACGGCGAAGAGGCTGTAGCCGATCGGGGCGACGCCCTGCAGGTCGAAGACGATGAAGCCGAGCCGGCCCTCGCGTGCCGCGTGGGTCAGTGGGTCGACCCACCACGACATGCCCAGCCCGTAGCAGACGGCGGCGGTCAGCGTGACCGCGACGACCAGCCCGAACTTCACCAGCGCCCAGTGCCGCCGGCCGACGCCCTGGGTCCAGGCGAACCGGTGCGTGCCCTGCTCCACCTCCCGGGCGACCAGCGGGGCGCCCCAGAACAGGCCGACCAGCATCGGCAGCACGAGCAGCAGAACGGCTACCAGGTTCAGGCTGCCGTACCGGTTGGTGAACTGGCGGAACGCGCCCTCGCAGGTGTCCACCGTCTGCGGGGCCACGTCGCTGCGGGCCAGCTGACGGACGCAGTCCGGTAGCCCGAGGTCGGCGAACGTGTGGCGCATCGACAGCCCGATCGGGATCATCAGCGCGGCGAGCGCCGCGAACCCGATGAAGGTGACCAACAGCTGTTTGCGGTGCTGCCGCCAGGCCAGCCAGATCACGCGGGCACCCCCCACTCCGTGCGGCGGGATGTGGTCTCACCGTCGTCGAGGTACGCCAGGATGACGTCCTCCAGGCCCACGTCGTGCACCGTCCACTCCGGGTCGACCACCCCGTCGACCCGGGCCAGGAGAGTGGATTGGCGGCCGGTGTGGCTGGCCCGCAGCACGGCTGCCACCCCGGCGATCGGCTCGCCGAGGTGCCGCGGTCCGACCAACTGCCGGTGCGCGGCGACCAGGTCGTCGACCGCGCCTTCGAGCCGTACCCGGGAGGCGTGCAGGACGATGAGATGGTCGCAGACCCGTTCCAGGTCGGCGAGCAGGTGCGAGGAGAGCAGGACGGTGGTCCCGGACTCCGCGACGCTGCCCATCAGCGACTGGAGAAACTCGCGGCGGGCCAACGGGTCGAGGCTGGCGACCGGCTCGTCCAGCAGCAGCAGCCGCGGCCGTTTGGCCAGGGCCAGGGCCAGGGCAACCTGGGCGCGCTGCCCACCGGAGAGCTTGCCGACCGGCAGCTTCGGCGGGATGCCGAGCTGGGCCAGCCGTTCCCGGGCCAGCGCCGCGTCCCAACGCCGGTTCATCCGGCCGCCCAACTGGACCAGCTCGGCCGCGGTGAAGTCGCGGTAGAGCGGGGTGTCCTGGGCGACGAAGCCGATCTCGGGCAGGACCGCCGGATTGTCGTACGGCGAGCGGTTGAAGATCCGCACCTCGCCCGCGTCCGGGTCGAGCAGCCCGACGGCGAGGTGCAACAGGGTGCTCTTGCCGGCACCGTTGGGGCCGACGAGTCCGGCGATCCGGCCGGCGGGCAGGCGGAGCGAGCAGTCCTGCAACGCCCACCGCCGCCCGTACCGTTTGCCGAGCCGGTCGGCCTCCAGCGCGATCTCCATGGGGCTTCCTCTCATCGGGCTGCCGCGGGCCGGGTGGCTGCCGCCTCGGCGGCGAGCGTGGCCCGCAGGGTGGTCTCGACCAGGGCGGTGACGTCCTCCGGGGTGAGCCCGGCGGCACGGGCGCGGCGCAGCCAGGCCACCAGCTCCGCGCGCAGCTCGGCCTGGTCGGCCAGGGCCGGGCCGCCGAGCGTGCGGCGGACGAACGTGCCCACCCCGGGCCGTCCCTCCACCAGGCCCTCGATCTCCAACTCCCGGTACGCCTTCAGCACCGTGTTCGGGTTGATCGCCAGCGCCTGCGCCACGGTGCGGACCTTGGGCAGCTGGTCGCCGGGCACCAGCAGCCCCACCCGCAGGGCCTGTTTCACCTGCTGGATCAACTGCACGTAGGTGTTCACCTTGGACCGAGCGTCCAGTACGAACTCGATCACGGCATCTCCCTCTATTGTCCTATGACAGTAGGACTATAGGGCAGGATTGGTCGTTGCGGTGCCCATCGGGACGGAGATGTCGGGCGTGGACCGTGGCGTGCCTCGGGTGGGCCTCCTGACGGAGTGCTTCGCGGCCACCCCGACCAGGCGCGAACCGCCGCCGGCCACGGCCCGGGAGACGAGCTCACGCCGGTGCGACGCGTACTGCTGGATCTGCCTGTAGCGGCCGGTGTCGCGCGATGCAGGGCGCGACACCTCCCCGTACCCGGCGACGCCGGTCACGGCGGTGGGTGGAACACCATGGGCGGCACCTGGGGGAGATCGACGCCCATGGTGTTCCACGAAAGGAGGCTGACCGGGTGGTCAGCCGAAGGCGGCCTCCAGGATGTCCAGGCCGCGGCCCAGCTGGTCGTCCGAGATGACGAGCGGGGGCAGGAAGCGCAGCACGTTGCCGTACGTGCCGCAGGTGAGGGTGAGCAGGCCCGCGGCGTGGCAGGCCGCCGAGATCGTCGCCGTGGCGGCCGGATCCGGGGTGCGGGTGCCCGGCTGCACCAGCTCGACCGCGAGCATCGCGCCCCGGCCGCGCACCTCGGCGATGCGCGGGTCACGGGCGGCGATCGCCCGCAGCCGGTCGCCCATCACCTGGCCGATCCGCCGGGCGGCGGCCGCCAGGTCCAGCTCGTGCATGGTCTCGATGGCGGCCAGGGCGGCCGCGCAGGCGATCGGGTTGCCCCCGTACGTGCCG
The DNA here is from genome assembly GCF_047200535.1 of Micromonospora mangrovicola. NCBI lineage: Bacteria > Bacillati > Actinomycetota > Actinomycetes > Micromonosporales > Micromonosporaceae > Micromonospora > Micromonospora mangrovicola. The sequence goes on from NZ_JBJZOG010000031.1 coordinate 39,488, forward strand.
CCGAGGCCACCGACGTGCACCGCGTCCATCAGCTCCGCCCGGCCGGTCACCGCCGCCAGCGGCAGGCCGCCGGCGATGCCCTTGGCCAGCGTGATCAGGTCCGGTTCGACGCCCTCGTGCTGGCAGGCGAACCAGTCGCCGGTGCGGCAGAACCCGGTCTGGATCTCGTCGGCGATGAAGACCACCCCGGCGGCCGTCGCCCACTCGCGCAGCGCCGGCAGGAACCCGTCGGCCGGTACGACGAAACCACCCTCGCCCTGGATCGGCTCGATCAGCAGCGCGGCCACGTTCTCCGCACCGACCTGTTTCTCCACCATCTCGATCGCCCGGGCCGCCGCGGCCGCCCCGTCCAGCCCGCCGTCGCGCAGCGGGTACGACATCGGCACCCGGTAGATCTCCCCGGCGAACGGTCCGAACCGGTGCTTGTACGGCATGTTCTTCGCGGTCAGCGCCATGGTCAGGTTGGTCCGACCGTGGTACGCGTGGTCGAAGACCACCACCGCGGGCCGCCCGGTCGCGTGCCGGGCGATCTTGACGGCGTTCTCCACCGCCTCGGCGCCCGAGTTGAACAGCGCCGAACGCTTCTCGAAGCCGCCCGGGGTGAGCGCGTTGAGCTGCTCGCAGACCGCCACGTACGACTCGTACGGGGCGACCATGAAGCAGGTGTGGGTGAAGCGTTCGACCTGCGCCCGCACCGCCGCGACCACCCTGGGGGCGGAGTTGCCCACGTTGGTGACCGCGATGCCGGCGGCGAAGTCGATCCACTCCCGCCCGTCGACGTCGGTGATCGTGCCGCCGCCCGCGCGGTCCACGTACGAGGTGATCGTGCTGCCGACGCCCCGGGCGACCGCCGCCCCGCGCCGCTTGTGCAGCTCGTCGGAGGAAGCCATGGCCATCAGCCCTCGATGTTGTGCATGACGTGCTTGATCCGGGTGTAGTCCTCCAGGCTGTAGACCGAGAGGTCCTTGCCGTGCCCGGAGTGCTTGAAGCCGCCGTGCGGCATCTCCGAGACGAACGGGATGTGGGTGTTCACCCAGACGCAGCCGAAGTCGAGCCGGCGGGTCATCCGCATCGCCCGGCCGTGGTCCTTCGTCCACACCGAGGCGGACAGGCCGTAGTCCACGCCGTTGGCCCAGCGCACCGCCTCGTCCTCAACGGAGAACCGCTGCACCGTGATGACCGGGCCGAACACCTCGTCCTGGATGATCTCGTCCTGCTGGCGTACCCCGGATACCACGGTCGGGGCGTAGAAGTAACCGCGCTCGCCGAGCTGCGAGCCGCCGGTCTCGATGCTCGCGTGGTCGGGCAGCCGGTCCACGAACCCGCGTACCCGGGAAAGCTGGTTGGCGTTGTTCAGCGGGCCGTAAAGCACGTCCTCGTCGTCCGGCGCGCCGGTCTTCGTGTTCCGGGCCTGCTCGGCGAGGGCGGCCACGAAGTCGTCGTGGATGCCGGGGCCGGCCAGCACCCGGGTGGCGGCGGTGCAGTCCTGTCCGGCGTTGAAGTAGCCGCCCACCGCGATCGCCTCGGCCGCCGCCGCGACGTCGGCGTCGTCGAAGATCACCACCGGGGCCTTGCCGCCCAGTTCCAGATGGGTCCGCTTGAGGTCCGGGGCCGCCGCGGCGGCGACCTCCATGCCGGCCCGGGTCGAGCCCGTGATCGACACGAACTGCGGGGTCGGATGGGCGACCAGCGCGCGTCCGGTGTCCCGATCACCGCAGACCACGTTGAACACGCCCGGCGGCAGGAACTCGGACGCGATCTCGGCCAGCAGGAGCGTCGACACCGGCGTGGTGTCCGAGGGCTTGAGCACCACCGTGTTGCCGGCCGCGAGGGCCGGGGCGATCTTCCAGACCGCCATCATCAGCGGGTAGTTCCACGGGGTGACCTGGGCGCAGACGCCGATCGGCTCGCGCCGCACGTACGAGGTGTGGCCCGCCATGTACTCGCCGGCCGAGCGCCCCTCCAGCAGCCGCGCGGTGCCGGCGAAGAAGCGGAACTGGTCCACCGCCGGCGGCAGCTCCTCGTCGGCGGTGAGCTGGCGGGGCTTGCCGGTGTTGCGCACCTCCGCGTCGACCAGGTCGGCCGCCCGGGCCTCCACCGCGTCGGCGAGCTTGAGCAGCGCCTTCTGCCGCTCACCGGGAGTGGCGTCCCGCCAGCCCTCGAAGGCGGCGGCGGCGGCCTTCATGGCCGCGTCCACGTCCGCCGCCCCGGAGACCGGCGCCTGGGCGAACACTTCGCCCGTGCACGGGTCGATCAGGTCGGCGTAGCCGCCGTCCACCGGTTCGACGTACTCGCCGTTGACGAAGTTGCGCAGCTGCTGCTGATCGCTCATCAGAAGTCTCCGAGGGTGGCCGGGGGCAGGGGAAGCGGAGGTTATCGCAATCTGACTGCCATCTTGGCTACTGAATTCGCGGCAGACAAGGGCTTGAGCAACTGTTTCCGCGCGAGCGCGGGTGGTCTACGCTGCCGGACGTGGAGCCGAAAGCCTTCTATGTCGCCGGCCGCCCCACCCACGGCGCGGGCGAACTGACCGTCACCCACCCGTACGACGGCCGGACGGTCGGGCGTACCACCCTCGCCACGCCCGACCAGGTCGAAGCCGCCGTCGCGGCCGCCGCCCGGGTGGTCGCGGCGGCCGCGGCCCTGCCCGCGCACGTCCGCGCCGCCGCCCTGGACCACGTCTCCCGCCGGCTCGCCGAACGGGCCGACGAGGTCGCGGCGCTGATCACCGCCGAGAACGGCAAGCCGGTCAAGTGGGCGAAGGCCGAGGTGGGCCGGGCCGTCTCCACCTTCCGGTGGGCGGCCGAGGAGGCCCGGCGCTTCTCCGGCGAGTTGCAACGACTCGACACCGACCCGGCCGCCACCGGACGGATCGCGCTGGTCCGGCGGGTGCCCCGGGGCCCCGTGCTGGGCATCGCGCCGTTCAACTTCCCGCTCAACCTGGTCGCGCACAAGGTCGCCCCGGCCATCGCCGTCGGCGCGCCCATCGTCGTGAAGCCCGCCCCGGCCACCCCGCTGTCGGCGCTGCTGCTCGGCGAGATCCTGGCCGAGACCGGGCTGCCCGAGGGGGTCTTCTCGGTGCTGCCGCTGCCCAACGAGCGGGCCGCCGAACTGGTCGCCGACCCCCGGCTGCCGGTGGTGTCGTTCACCGGCTCCGGGCCGGTCGGCGCGGCCATCCGGCGGGCCGCCCCGGAGAAGCACGTCACCCTTGAACTGGGCGGCAACGCGGCCGCGGTGATCTGCGAGGACTGGTCGTCCGACGAGGACCTGACCTTCGCCGCGCACCGGATCGCCACCTTCTCCAACTACCAGGCCGGGCAGTCGTGCATCGCCGTCCAGCGCGTCTACGTGCACGAATGGCTCTACGACGGCTTCCTGCCCCGGCTGGTCGCCGCGGTGCAGGAGTTGCGCACCGGGGACCCCGCCTCGGAGTTGACCGACGTCGGGCCGCTGGTCTCCGAGGACGCGGCGCGCCGGGTCGAGGAGTGGGTGGACGAGGCGGTCGCCGCCGGGGCCACCATCGAGGTCGGCGGACGCCGGGACGGCGCCACCTACCCGCCGACCGTGCTCTCCGGCGTGCCGGCGTCGGCCAGGGTCTGTCGGGAGGAGGTGTTCGGGCCGGTGCTGGTGGTCGCCCCGGTCGCCGACGACCAGGCCGCGTTCGCCGCCGTCAACGACTCCGCGTACGGGTTGCAGGCCGGCGTCTTCACGCACAATCTGCAGACCGCCTTCCTCGCCTCCCGGACGCTGGAGGTCGGCGGGGTGATCGTCGGGGACGTGCCGTCGTACCGGGCCGATCAGATGCCGTACGGCGGGGTGAAGGGCTCCGGCGTCGGCCGGGAAGGGCTGCGCAGCGCGATGGAGGACTACACCGAGCCGCGGGTCACGGTCCTGACCGGGCTGGCGCTGTAACGCCGGGCCCTCCGGCCCCGGAAACGGCCAGCGGTGGCTACCCGTCCGGGTAGCGGCAGGCCGCCCGGGCGGCGGCGGTACGGTCCTCGACGCCCAACGTCGCCGGAGCGAGCCCGGTGAACTGCCCGCCCGTGGTCCGCCCGAGGTCGAGGACCTGGGTCGGGCCGTCGCCACCGAGGCAGGCCACCGCCGCCAGCAGCACCGGAGTGCCGGTCGGCAGCGGCGCGGGCAGCCGATCGGGCTGCCACGGTGTCTCGAACGTGCCCCCGCTCCGCTCCGTCATGGCGATCTGGTGCCACGTCACCCGGTCGGGGAGCGCCGGGTCGGCGGGGTAGCGGGCCGCGAAGCCGACGATGTCCACGTGGGTGCCGGTCGCCCGCAGCCGCCATTCGCTCCCCTGTCGAGTGGCCCGCAACCGGATGTCGGTGGGCGCCGGACGGCCCCCGGGACACGGCGAGGGGACCGCTTCGGGCGGCGGGTTTCCGTGTACGACGCCGGAGGCCACCACCCCGCCGCCGGACACCATGAACCAGCGGACGTCCGGGCTGCCGGCGGTCATGTCAAAGACCATCGCGCCGAGGCAGAAACCGGTGAAGGCGAGCTGGCAGCCCGCCGGCACGGTCGCCACCAGGGGAGCGTTGAGGGTGACGGCGGCACGGATCCGCGTTGTGCCCGCGTACGTGGAGCCCGTGAAGACGGCTGGCCCGGCACCGGCCGGCAGGCAGTCCGGCCTGGCGGCCGGTGCCGTCGTGGACCCGGCCGACGGGTGCCGGCCGGCTTCGGCCGATGTGCCTCCCGTGGCGGCGACGGCGGCGGCGACGGCGACACCAGCGGCCAGCACCATCGCCGTGGCCGCCGCCATGACAAGCTGCCGCCGCCGTGCCCGGCCGAGGTCGGCGGACGGTTCCGCACCGTCTGCCCCGGCTGTCGCCGCTGTCCGACCGGACGGTTCGGGCTGATCTGTCGCCGCATCCTCTGCCATCCGGGCGGACGCTTCCGACTCGCGCAGCACGGCGTCGAGCTGCTGCCACCGGGCACGCCACTCCGCCGCGTCGCCGCCGCAGGCACCGACGTAGGCGAGCACCACGTCCAGGCTCGGTCGCCGGGTGCCCGCCGCCGCCTCGGAGAGGGTTGTCGCACTGAACCCGGCCAGCCGGGCCATCGACCGGTACGTCGGGTTGCCGGCGGCAACTCGCAGCTCGCGTAGCCCGTGTGCGAAGCGGGGAAGGGGGCCGGTGGTGGGATCGAGAGGGCGTTCCCGGCGGGCCACGTGCTCTCCTTTCGACGCCGGCCCGCACCCGCTCGGGCCGGGAGTGCCGCGCACCGCTCGGATTGTACGAAATTGATTGATCGGCGTCCGACTCCCTGTTGGAGAACGGCCCGGGGTCCTAGACAGGCATCGGATGCCGGCGCAGTGCGGCATCCAGCCGCCCACCGCGCCCCATCGCCTGCCTCGGTGCAAGGTGCCGACCACTTCGGAGGAGACATGAGACTGCGCCGGCCCGCATCCCGGGCCGAACGGCCGGTGACCGCCGGCCACCACCCTTACACCGCCGCCCCGGCCAACCCGTACCGCGCCGTCGCCAACCGCAGCCGGGACAGCGCCTGGCAGTCAGCGGCCCGGCGCGGCTGATCCCCGGCGGACAGGGTTGACGACCCCGACCACCCGTACGCGATGACGAGGGAGAGAGACATTTTGACGGCACGACGACGAACGGGCCGCCGCGCGCTGGCGACCCTGCTGGCGACGCTGGTCTGCGCCGCCACGGCCACGGTGGCCGGTGGCACCGCCGCGTACGCGGCCACCGGCCCCGGGCCCTACCCGGCGAAGGTCGACATCGACGGCCGGGGCAGCATGGACCCCAACGACCGGATCAAGACGGACGCCTACCTCACCGGCGACCCGATCCTGCTGCGCTGCCAGGACACCGGCCCGGCGGTCGGCGGCAGCACCACCTGGGACTACACCACCGACGGGTACTGGATCCCGGACACCTACGTGAAGACCGGCACCGACGGGTTCGTCAGCGGGGTGCCCCGCTGCCTCGCCCTGGGCATCGACGGGCACTCCGGAGTGGGTGGAATCTTCGGGCCGTACACCGCGAAGGTGGACCTCGACGGCCGCGGCAGTGCCGTGGTGAGCGACCGGGTACGCACCGACGCCTATCTGGCCGGGAGCACCATTTACCTGACCTGCCAGGACTACGGCGAGTCGTACGGCGGCAGCACGCTGTGGGACCGCACCACAGGCGGCTACTGGATCCCCGATGCCTACGTCACCACCGGCACCGACGGACGGATCCCCGGCGTGCCGACCTGCTCGTCGATCGGGATCGGCGGCGGCGGGGCCAACGCCGGTGGCGGGCAGCAGTTCCTGGCCAAGGCGACGCTGAACGGCTACCACGCCAAGAGCCTGTCGGCGTCCCGGGTGGAGGACAGGTACGCCGACGGCAGTTACGTGACGGTGATGTGCCAGGCGTACGGCGAGGCCAATTACGGTGGCTCGACGGTCTGGGACTACACCAGCGACGGGCTCTGGGTGGCCGACTACTACGTCAAGACCAACTCCACCGGGATCGTGATGAGCCGGTGCGACGGCGACGGGCCGTCCGGTGGCGGCAACGGCCGCTACCTGGCCAAGACGACGCTGAACGGCTATCACGCCAAGAGCCTGTCGGCGTCCCGGGTGGAGGACAAGTACCCCGGCGGCAGCTATCTCACCATCGTCTGCCAGGCGTACGGAGAGTTCAACTACGGTGGCTCGGCGGTCTGGGACTTCACCAGCGACGGGCTCTGGGTGGCCGATTACTACGTCTACACCGGCTACACGGACATCGTGCTGAGCCGGTGTGACAGCGACCCGAAGCCCACCGGCGGGTCAGGCAATCCGACGGTGCCGGGGACGCCGGGGACCGGCAGCGTGACGGCCACCAAGATCCGTGACGCCATCGTGAGCGCGGCCACCGGCCAGATCGGCACCGAGGAGTGGGGCGACAACTGCAACCCGTACGGCCTCAGCGGGGTCAAGTGCGGTGACCCGTGGTGCTCGATGTTCGCCAGCTGGACGTGGCGGCAGGCCGGCATCAACGTCTACCTGCCGTACAGCGGTGACTTCTACTGGTGGGGCAAGCAGCGTGGCCTGCTCCGCTCGAAGACCAACATCCGGCCTGGCGACCTGGTGCTCTTCGGCAGCGGCCCGGGGCAGAGCAACCACATCGGTGTGGTCGCGTACGTGCTGGACGACGGCAAGATCGTCACGGTCGAGGGGAACTGGGGCAACAAGGTCTCGGTCGTCGGGCCGTGGGATCCGTCCAGCCCGGGTCCGACCCATGAGAACGTCTTCGCGGTCGTCGCGCCGGTCAACGACGCCGCCATGTCGCACACCAGTGACGCCACCGCGGAGAACCCGGTGCAGCTCGCCTCGTACAAGCTGGACGCCACCCGGGAGTGCCTGTTCCAGACCTTCCGCGCCGAGCCGACGGTCAACGACCTGCACCTGGGCTACATCGACTACCACTTCGAGATCTGCCGTGGACGGGAGCCGTTGCTCTGGTCCGCCGAGGTCAAGAACGAGGTGAGCAGTTCACTCGGCAAGGTTATGGGCAACACCATCGACAACACGTCGATCGTCCGAACACAGACCCGCGGGGACGGCAACACCTGGAGTTCGGCGGGCTACCTCGGCAAGTTCGACATCGTGTTCTCCCTGCCGGTCTTCTCCAGCTGGTCCTGGTTCGAGGAGACCCGGGTGCCGATCAACATCCAGTTCTACGCGGTGATGAGCGGCGATGCGATCACCATCGACGTGGTCGACTACCAACCGCACGACCGGGCCTACTGGATGGACATCCATCCGGTCACCTGATCCGGACCCCGGCTAGTGCTGTCCGGCCCCGACCGCAGCCTGCGGTCGGGGCCGGACCACGGTCACCAGGTGCCGTCGTTGCGCACGTGGGCGGGAGCGCGGCCGAGCAGGAGAGTGGTGAGGGCGGCGTCGATGTCCGGGCCGAGGAACCACTCACCGGCCTGGTCGAGCGCGAAGATTCGCCCCTGCTCGTCGACCGCGATGATGCTGTCGCCACGCTCGGTGCCGAGCGGGAACAGCCGGACGCCGAGCACCGCGCCGAAATCGGCGAGGGTGTCGGCGGTGTGGGCGACCTGGCGGGGACGGATGTTGAAGCGGGAGATCCACACCTGCTGACCTGGCCCCTTGCGTCCCGTCACGAGCCCGGGAAACGAGGTGAGGGTCGACACGGCAGCCGGGAAGGTCGGATGGGAGTGCGCGCTGCCGGCTACGGCGGTGACCTCGCGGATGGATGCGGCGGCCAGTACCTCGTCACCGAAGTGAGGACGCCAGCCGGCAAGCACCAAAGCGTCGGTGACGGGTTGCGGAAAGCGTCCCGGCTCGGGGTAGGTCTGCGCCTCCGACAGCCACTCCTCGGTGTAGGCGAGGTCGGACCAGGGCAGCGCGTTGAAGTGGACCAGGAAGTTGATGCACGAGTCGCAGGGCAGGTCTGCCGAGCCAGCAGCCGGATCACCGGCCTCGCGAATGCGAAAGAACTCGATCCGACTCCTGTCGAGGAGTGCTCGGCCCTCCTCCAAGGTCAGCGGGGGAAGGCCGCTGCCGGCCCGGAGGTGGTCCTGCTCGTGCAGCAGGTCGGAAACGACGATCATCTCGGCGTGTCGCTCCCCGCCCCGAACGAGGTGACCGGCCGGCAGTCCGTCCAGGTAGGACCGGACGAGCGGGTGGTGGCGCAGCTCGATCTCTCCCTTCGCCCCGTGGGCGACGTGGACCCGGCCGTCGATGGTGAGGTGCGCGGCAGCACCGGGGGTGGGGAGCCGGGTGAGCTCGCGGAGCAGCTGACCGGCGGGGTCGACCGTGCGTGGCGCGCGCGGCTCCGGTGGCCGACGTTGGCGGAACAGCTGCGCGACCGCGGGGAAGGGCAGCCGTGGCCAGGTCGACACCTCGCCGGTCTCCTTGTCCACGACGGTCGTGGGCAGGTCGCCGGGGAGGGCGCGGGCGTCGGTCGACACTCGTGAGGTGATCAGGTAGCCCAGGTCGAACTCCTCCACCACCGGCGAGCACGGGAATCCCAGGCGTTCGGAATCCCGCTGCGCCCAGACGGCGGCGAGTTGCTCGGCCTGCTGTCGCTCGATCACAGCCTGAAACTACCGGACCCCACGGATTCCGTGGCGCCCGGTATGGTCTGCCCTACCGACGGTGACGGAGAGGGGCGGCGGTGGCCGAGATTGCGGACCGGGACGCCAACCACGCGCTGCGGGCGCGGTTCGACGAGGTGTACGGCCAGTACCAGCGACTTCGCTCCGGACTGGACGAACTTCAGGCCAAGCTCGCCGAGTTGCGGGTGACCGAGCGCTCCGACGACGGGCAGGTGACCGCCGTGGTCGGGGCCCGGGGTGAGCTGATCAGCGTGGACGTCTCCCCGTCGGTCTTCCACGACCGCGACGCCAAGGCGCTCAGCCGGAAGATCACCGCGACGTTGCTGCGCGCGTCCGCCGCCGCGACCGCGGCCACCCGCGAGCTGGTCGCCAACTACCTGCCGCCCGGCTCGCCGTCTGTGGAGTTCCTGCGTACGAACGATGTCGGCGCCCTGTTCGGCCGGGCCGACGCCGTGCTGCCCCGTGAAGTGTGACGGCGGTGGCCGACAGGCAGATCTGGCTGGACCCTGACCGGGCCCGCCGGGGCGGCGCCGACCTGACCCTGGCCGGCGAGGCGGTCAGCACCTCTGGGCGGGAGATCGGCGGGGCGATCGCCGAGGCGAGTGCCCGGCGACCGTGGGGCCGCGACGACATCGGCGCCGCCTTCGAGAAGCAGTACCGCGGCTACGAGGAAATGCTGCTCAAGGCGTGGGAGGTGCTCGGTCGGTCCCTGCAGGAGCTGGGCACCGACGTGGCCCGCTCGGTGGCGGCCACCGTCGAGACCGACGGGGCGAATGCCCGGCAGCTCGGCGAGATCCCGCAGCAGCACCACAATCCGCATCGGCACCGGCGCTGACCTCCGGAGGGATCCGCGCGTGACTCTGCTGCCAAGCCCGATCCCGCACCCGCTCGACTACTGCCCCTGGGACGTACCAGGCTGGATCTACGAGGCACTCGACTGGGTCGTCGGAGTGGAGTGGCCGGAGGGCGACGAGCGAGCCGTCTGGGACCTGGCCGACCAGTGGTACGGGGTGGCCGACGTGCTCGGCATCCCCAGGGACGACGCGATCGCCGCGGCGGGCGAGGTGCGCAGCGGCTATGGCGGCGTCGGTCTGGTCGCGAGAACCTTCGACATCGCCTGGCACAAGGTGGCGGAGGGCGAGGACGCGCCGCTGCACGCCGTCCTCGCGTTCACCGGCGAGCTGGGCAAGGTCGTCGAGTCGTGCGGCTGCGACATCGAGGGCGCCAAGCTGGAAGCCTGGATCGAGTTGGGCATCCTGGTCGTCGAGCTGCTCTCGCTGGCGGCCCTGACCGTGGTCACCGCCGGTGTCGCCTCGCCGGCCGTCGGCGCGGCCACCACGGCCAGCCGCCTGGTCGTACAGCAGATCTTCAAGCGGCTCGTGGCGCAGTTGGCCCGCAAGGCCGTCAAGGAGGGACTGAAGGAGGCGGGCGAGCGGGCCGCGAAGGAGGTCGTCAAGAGCGGGGCGCGGGGGTTGGCCCGACGAGCCGTCGTCGGTGGCCTCGTCGAGGCCGGCCAGGAGGCGGGCACCAACCTGGCGACGCAGGCGTACCAGAACTCCACCGGCCGCCGCGACGGCCTGGACCTGGCCGACGCGGGGAGGTCCGGGCTGGGCGGCTTCGCCGGTGGCGCGGCGGCCCCCCTCGCCGGCCTGGGCGGCCACGCGCGCGGGCGCCTCACTCAGATCGGGGAGCACCTGGGCCGGGAGATGGCCGGCGAGACCATCGCCGAGAGCGCTGCGGGCCTGGCCACCGGGCAGGGGGCGTCGCTGGAGGATCTGGCCCGGGCAGCGGTCTCCGGGGTCAGCGGGTCGGCCACCGGCCAGGCTGACGTGGCGATGCACCACCGGCTCGACGGCAAGCTGGCTGGTCTCGGGCAGCCGATGGACCTCGCGCTGCCGTCACCGACGGACGTCAGTGATGTGGCCGCGACCATGCCGACCCAGCCGACGCCCGACCTGCCCGGACCGGGCGGCGCCGCGCGGCCCGACGCCGTTCAGCATTCCGCCGCGCTGGCCGACGCCCCGTCACGAGCCGAGGGAGCAGCGGAGGAACACCATCCACCAACGGTGCAGGTGGAACCCCCGGTGACGGACCTCGCCGCGCACCCGATGCGGCCGGACGCCGACCAGGGCACCCACCAGCCACACCTAGAGGCGACGGCGAGCCCCACGCTGTCCTCGGTGGCCGTCGAGTCGCCGGTCCCGGCCACCCACCCCCTCGCCACCGATTTGAGGCTCGGCCCTGGCCCCGTCCACTCGTCGGCGGACTTCGGCTCGCCGAGCCAGCCGACTCCGAGCCCGGCGAACGCCGCCCCGGCGGTGGCGAGCGGGCCGGTGCCCGCCGCCCCCCAGCCGAACGGACCACCACCGGCCCTCGCGGACCGGGTATCCGCCGGCCCGGCGGCGCCGCAGCCCGGGTCGCCGACCACGCCGTCGTCTCACCCGTACGTCGGGCCCGCCGTCGACCCGGCCGCCGGGCCATCGGTCACCGGACCGGACGGCCGACCGACCCCGAACCCACGATTCCCGCAGTTGGAGGCACTTGCCCCGACACCGCGACATCCCGCGCACGACCCTGCGCCGGCCCTGCCGGGGCCGCTGGATCCGCTACCGCCACCCCGGACAACTCCCGAGGAGCGGGCCGCCCGGCTGGCGGCCGACCGGGAAGCCCTCGACCGGCGTCGCTATCAGAGCTATCTCCAGTCGCAACGGCAGTGGTACGAGGAGAACCGGCGTCAGCAGCGAGCGGAGTGGCTCCGCGAGCGTGCCGACTACCACGAGGAGCAGGCCAACGAGTGGAACGGGCAAGCTGCGGATTGCAGACGTGCCGGCCGTGAGCTGCTCGCGGAGCGGTATCGGCGGGAAGCCTACGAGTCGAGCAAGGAGAGCCACGAGCTGCGAGAGCTGGCCCGGCAGGTGCTCGCCGGATCGGTGGTGCCCGACGAGGTCAGGGTCGAGATCCGATCCGACTTCGACCGGATCAACGATGACGTCGCGGATCTCGCGCCCGGCGCGGTGGAGACGGCGGACCGTTCGGCCCTGACCGGTGACGGCCACCCGCCGCCAATCGACCGTTCCCGTCGCTACGGCATACCAGGTGGGCTTCGGCCTCCGCTCGCGCTGCACCAGACCGACCTGGAGCGGCAGATGCCGCGCAACCCGGACGGCAGTGTCGTGCGTACCGCTGATCCCCGCCACGGCGGCTGGTTCCAGCTTGCCAACGACGGCGGTCCGCAGGCGGATGCGACCAGGGGCATCAACTGCCTCGACTGCACCCTGTCGCTCTACGAGACGTGGATGCACGGGCGGCCCCGGGTCTCCGCGCCGCGCACCTTCGACGGGTACCTGCAGGGAGACGTCGACTCTCCGGTCGATGGCGAGATGGACGGGCCGAAGCGGGTCGAGGAGGTCACCGGCGGCTGCTTCCAGAACCTGTGCAGCGGGCCTGACCCGACGAGTGACCTCGAAGCGCGGCAGCAGGTCGAGCGCGGCTACCGCGACCTGCACCGGCAGTTGCTCGGTGGTGGCCACGGCAGCTACGCCTTCCTCGTCACGAGGTATGAAGCCGGCGGCGCCCACGCCTGGGTGGCGTTGAACCAGCACGGCACCGTGCTCTACCTGGATCCGCAGAGCGGCTCCATCTGGGACCGTCCGCTCTACACCCACAGCGGGGTGCCCCAGGCCCACAACACCGTCGGCGTGGACGCCCTGGTGCTCGGCCCCGACGGCCGGCCGATGCCGCTTGCCGGCCGGCCGCCCGGCATCTACAACGTGCTGCCCGAAGTGCGGGACCGGCCGGAGCCACCCCGGCCCCCGGACCCGCCGACCCTGTACGAGGACGACGGAGACGCGCCGGACTTCAACCACGTTCACCTGCTCGGTGAGGACACCACGTTCCACCGGTCGGGAGATCCGTCGCCGAGCGGAAGCAGGTCAGAATCGGGCCCACAGGATCTGCGGAACACCCATCGTGACGCCCATGCCGAACGAATTGCGGCCGGGCTCTTCGTCCGGGACGCCGTCGCGAGCAGCGGCAGTGTCGGCGAGGTCTTCGCCGCCGGGGTGACGCCGGTCGAGTTGGCGCAGCACGTCGATGCGGCGACGTTGCGACGGCTGGTACCGGGGTTGGGCGAGGCGGCGGCCGGGGACGTCGCGCGGCTCCTCGACGATCCCCGGGTCCAGCAGATGCTCGACCAGACCTGGGAGGCGCCACCCCGGGGCGAGCCGTTGCTCGCAGAGACGCTGCTGCACCAGTTCACCCAGCGTCCGGATCTGGCTCGGATGATCCTGGCGACGCCCGAGCTGGCTAATTCGCTGACGGCCAGGCCGATGACGCTGCACCGCCTGGCCAGTCATCAGAAAGCGATCGACGTGCTCGGCGACGTCCTCGACGAGATCGCAGAACGGGGCGCGGCGGTGGTCGCTGCGGCACCGACACCTCCCTTACTGCCCACCCCGCTCACGGCTCAGCAGTTGGAGGTCAGCTCTCACTTCAATATCGCCCGTCCGCGCGCGATTCAACCTGGCTTTGATCAAGCCAGGAAGACCGACGTCGCGTACCAGCGTCAGTACCTTGACGGTTTGTACGCAGCCGCTGCCGACGCGCAGCTTGAGGTCGACGCACTGGGGCACAGGTTGGCCGAGGCATCGCGCAGCGCGGAGTATCGTCCGAGGCCAGGGCCAAAGGAACGGACGCGGGCCGAAGACAAGGTCGCGCAGTACGACGGCGACGCCTCTCGCCTGAAGGACCTGGCAGCGGGCAGCATCTCCTACCGGCGACTCGACGACCTTTATGCGGCTCTGGCGGCGCTGCGCGCTGATCCCGGGGTGTGGATCGCCAAATTTGAGGACCGTTTCCTAGCCCCGGAGAAGGGCGGCTACCGGGACGTGCAGATAATGCTGCGAACATCCTCCGGGCATATAGCAGAGTTCCGGTTGCAGCTCACCGCACTCGACGAGGTCGCACAGTGGGAGCATTCCTTGTTCGAGGTGAGTCGCGACCTGAAAGCGGTGGCCCGGGAGCAGGGACGTGGCGTGTCGGATATGGAGTCGGCCATCCGCAAGGGCGTCATCCGGAGGCAGCGCGAACACTTCTGGGCTGCCCTCCAGCCGACTCTGATAGAAGGACAAGAATGATGAGCGACCTGCAGGACACGGAACTGGCGGGGTACTACGACTACTACGAAACGCCGGTAAAGATGGTGCCGACGCCCGAGGGCGGGCTCATCGCTTGGCGTTTGGACAGGAACACGGGTGGCTGGAAGCCGGCCAACGACATCGTGGACGAGATTCTCTTCGCCATGGGCGGAGACATCTTCGTGCGTACAGCGGAACAGTTCGTCCAGCGGACCGAGGAGGAACGGGGGCACTACCTCAAGGGCGATGGGCCCATTTTCGCCCTCTACGAGACGGTCAAGGCGATCGAGGATGTCGCTGTTGCCGAAAGCCGTCCGTACACGGTCGAAGAGGCGGCGCTGATCGCGGGGATCCGGCGGAGGACGTTCGTGATGTTCGAGGAGCAGTTGCAGCAGGCCGGCGACCCGGGTGCGGACCCGACCATCGCCACCGCGTCCTGATGCCGGGCCGCCCGCTGACGGGATTGCGTCGCGGGCGGCGGGGCGGCGGACGCGCCCCGGATCTGGTGCACGGAGGTGGACCCGGACGCGGACTTCGACGGGGCGGTGGCGGACCCGGCGGTGGTCGAGGAGTGGTGGGCGGCCCGGCGGGCGGAGGTCGCGTACGCCGAGCGGTTCGTCGCCGAGGCTGCCGGCCTCGGGGCGAAGGGACACCGCGGGGACCTGGCGATCTCGCTGCGCGAGCTGCTGGTGCACATGATCGAGGAGTACGCCCGGCACAGCGGCCACGCCGACCTGCTCCGCGAGCGGACCGACGGCCGGATCGGGCAGTGACCGGGGTGGCTCGAGAGAGCCGACGTGAGGCGGTCGTGCTGGCTACGGTGAGCGGATGACGGGTTCACCGATTCGGCAGCAGGCCCCCTTCTGGGTGGCGGGCATCGTGCTCGGACTGGTGATCGGGTGGCTCACCATCGGTGGGGCCGCCGGGATCGCGGTGGGCATCGGCCTCGGGGTGGCCTTCGGGCTCGCGTTCGGCCGGGCCGGACGGAGGTCCGGCCGGTCGTGACGGCCGGGGGGACGGCCGCCGGCAGGCAGACGGCCGGGACGCAGGTGGCCGGGGGAGTCCGGTACGTACCCCCGGCCGACGTCGCGGCGGCGCTGCGCGTACAGGAGGAGTTGCGGTCGCGGGTGGACCTGGTCGGTCCGGGGCCGTCCTCTCCCGCGACGGTGGCCGGCCTCGACGTCGCGTACGCGGAGAGCGGCGACCGGCTCGCGGCGGCCGTCACGGTGCTCGACGCCGCTACCCTGGCCGTGGTCGACGAGGCGGTCAGCGTGGGCCGGCCGGCGTTCGGGTACGTGCCGGGGCTGTTCGCCTTCCGCGAGCTGCCGGCGCTGCTCGACGCTCTGGAGCGGTTGACCGTCCGGCCCGATCTGCTGGTCTGCGACGGGCACGGGCTGGCGCACCCGCGCCGGTTCGGGCTGGCCTGCCATCTCGGCCTGGTCACCGGCCGGCCGGCGATCGGGGTGGGGAAGACGCCGCTGGTCGGCGAGTGGGTGGAGCCGGGTCCGCGCCGGGGTGACTGGAGTCCGCTGCGGGACGGCGGTGAGGTGGTCGGCCGGGTGCTGCGTACCCGGGACGGCGTCAGGCCGGTGTTCGTCAGTGTCGGCCACCGGATGAGCCTGGACAACGCCGTGGACCGGGTGCTGGCGTTGACGCCGCGCTACCGGCTGCCCGAGACCACCCGGACCGCCGACCGGCTGTGTCGGCAGGCGCTGGCCGCCGCTCCCGCCTGACCGCCGTCGACCCGCCGGCCGTCCTGGTCGGAGGAGGGATTCCGGAGGGCGAAGGATCTTCCCGGGCGCCCTCCTGCCAAGATCCCCAGGGCTGCCGGACAGGTCGGGGCCGCGGTGGGTGATCATGTCCGCGCCGGGAGCCGCGCCGATGATGGACGAGGCGCTCGGCGTGTCGCGGCACACATGCGGAGCGCTCAATGCGCGGGTACCCCTTTGGGCCGGTAGTAACCTACCGGCGGACCCGGCAGGGGTGGACACGGTGAGGTGGAGATGTCGGTGAGGCGGGGCGCGACGCGGGTGGCGACGGTCGGCGCGATGCTGGGCGGCCTGCTGGCCGTCGGGGCGTCCCCGGCGCTGGCCGACGGCGATCAGGTGCAGGTGCGTTCGGCGAGCAGCTTCACGGCCGGTGGGTCCCCGGGCACCGTTGCCGTCGAGGTACGCAAGCGCACCGACGGCTGCGTGATACTCCGCACCGGTCTGATGCTGCGACTGGACGGCGTCCAGCCGCAGCAGGTCCGGGTGCAGGTGAACAGCGGCGGCCGGTGGTGGCCGGTGCCGGTCTCCGGCCGCTCCGGCGCGCTCGCCACGGCCCGGACCTCGCCGGCCGAGCCGAACCTGTGCAAGGGGAAGGGCAAGACGGTCCGCTACCGGGTCGCCTTCCTGGCCGGCGCGCCCGCAGGTCGGCTGACCGTGGTCGGTGAGGCGACCACCGCGGCGGGCCGGCTGATCGGCCGGGCCGCCACCACGGCGCGGGTGGGCGGGGCGAAGGCCGCGACGCCGACGCCGACGCGCACGCCCTCCCCGACGCCGACCCCGAGCGCCGAGGAGACCACGCCGGGCGCCGACGACACCAGCTCGGCCGTCGCCGCGCTCGCCCCGGTCGCGGGGGCCAGCGCCGCCGCGGCCGACGGTTCCTCCGGAGGTTCCCCGTTCATGTGGCTCGGCATCCTGCTGGTGCTCGTCGGTGCCGCCCTGATCGCCCTGCTGGTCCGGCGCAACCGCGTGGAGAAGGTCGACGAACAGGCGGACCACGGGTCGGTTCCGCTGCCGCGCGGCACCGGCGGCACCACCTACCGCTCCGGGGGTCCGGCCGGCCAGGTGTACGGGCAGCAGCCGCCCGCCCCGACCGTCTACGGCGGGCCCACGGCTCCCCGTCCCGCCGGCAACGTGTACGGCGCTGCCGCCCCCACCTCGGGCTGGCCGGGCGGCGAGCCGCCCGCCGCCGGCCCGGACGGCACCAGCGTGCTGCCCCGCCCACCCCGCTGAGCCCGGGTCCGGCTGCCCGCCGGGCGTTACGGTGACGGTGTGGTGACGACCTGACCCGGGTGGTCGCCGCGTGGACCGGCGGGTGCCGTTCGTGCCGAGCCGTGGCACGGCGCGGGCGTCGGGTCGCCGATAAGATCGCGTGCGCCGGGCGGCACCGCCGACCGGTGAGACCGCATACGTGGAAGGAGCCGCACAGTGGCCCTGGACCCGCAGTTGCTCGAGATCCTCGCCTGCCCGGACACACACCACGCCCCGCTGGACTACGACGCGCAGGCGCAGACGCTGACCTGCACCGAGTGCGGTCGGATCTTCGAGGTGCGGGACGACGTACCGGTGCTGCTGCTGGACGAGGCGCGCGGCGGGCCCGCGGCGGAGGACGCACGCGGCGGCACCGCGCCGCAGCCGTGATGGAGGGTACGGCCGGGGTCAGCGGACACCGGCATGCCGACGAGTCGCTGCTGGACAACCCCGACCTGCTGGCCGAGCAGGATCCGGGGGGCATGCTCCGGTTCACCGCCTCCTCCGGCGCCCAGGTGCGCGAGTCGGCGGCGCTGGCCGCCGAGGCGAACCTGAGCCTGCTGGCCGACGAGGGTCGTCCCCGCGCGGTCGTCATCGCCGGCATCGGCACCGCCGGGCGCACCGGTGACGTGCTGGCCACGGTGGCCGGGCCGCGCTGCCCGGTGCCGGTGATCCCGCACCGCAGCGCCGGCGTGCCGGGCTGGGTGGGCGCGGCGGACGTGGTCATCGCGGTGAGCGCTTCGGGTCGTAGCCCCGAGGCGCTGGGCGCCGCCGAGGCCGCGCACCGGCGCGGGGCTCGCCTGGTGGCGGTCGGTGCCCCGGACTCCCAGCTCCAGTCGGTGGCCGAGCGGGCCCGCGCGCCGTTCATCCCGGTACCCCGGCGGGCTCCGGCCCGGGCCAGCCTCTGGGCGCTCACCGTGCCGGTTCTGCTGGCCGCCCGTACGCTCGGGCTGGTGAAGGTCAACGAGGCGGACCTGGCCGAGACGGCGGCCCGGCTGGACGCGGACGCCGACCGGTGTCGCCCCACCGCCGAGTCCTTCGTCAACCCGGCGAAGTCCCTGGCCCTGGGCCTGGCCGGGTCGATCCCGATCGTCTGGGGCTCGTCCCCGCTGGCCACCGTGGCCGCCCGCCGGTTCGGCGACACGCTCTCCGCCAACGCCCGCTACCCGGTGGTCACCGGGGCGTTGGGCGAGGCGGGCCGCGGCCGGGTCGGCCTGCTCGACGGCGTGTTCGGCGGCCTCGCCGAGGGCGAGCGGGACATCTTCACCGACCCGGACGAGACCGGCGGCGACAGCACCCGGCTGCGGCTGGTGCTGCTGCGCGACGGCGGGCTGAACGCCGAGGACGACACCGATGAGCCCCTCGCGGTCGAGGAGCGGCGGGCCGACGCCGTGCAGACCCTCGCCGAGCGGCGCGGGGTGCGCTGCGACGTGGTGACCGCCGAGGGCGGTTCCGCGTTGGAGCGGCTGGCCTCGCTGATGGCGGTCCCCGACTTCGCCTCGGTCTATCTCGCCCTGGCACACGGGCTGGACCCGATGGCCGTCCCGGCCGTCACGGAGATGAAGGAGCTGGCTAACCAGTGAGCACGTGCGGGTTCGGGCGGGGCGCGGCGCGAGCCGTCCGGCTCGGCAGCGAGGCGGCGGCGTGAGCGCCAACGGTGGGACGAAGGCGATCATCGCCGCCCTGGCGGCCAATGTCGGCATCGCCGTCACCAAGTTCATCGCGTTCCTGCTGACCGGCTCCTCGTCGATGCTGGCCGAGTCGATCCACTCGGTCGCCGACTCCGGCAACCAGGGCCTGCTGCTGCTCGGTGGCCGCCGTGCCAAGCGCGAGGCCACCCCGGAGCATCCCTTCGGGTACGGCCGGGAGCGCTACATCTACGCGTTCATCGTGGCGATCGTGCTGTTCAGCCTCGGCGGCCTGTTCGCGCTCTACGAGGCGTACCACAAGGCGCAGCACCCGGAGCCGATCACCAGCTGGCACTGGGTGCCGGTGGCGGTCCTGGTCATCGCGATCGGTATGGAGGGCTTCTCGTTCCGTACCGCGATCAAGGAGTCCAACCTGATCCGGGGCGGCCAGTCCTGGGTGCGGTTCATCCGGCGGGCCAAGGCGCCCGAGCTGCCGGTGGTGCTGCTGGAGGACTTCGGCGCGCTGATCGGTCTGGTCTTCGCGCTGGTCGGTGTGGGGATGACGCTGATCACCGGGAACGGCAGATGGGACGCCGCCGGTACCGCGATGATCGGTGTGCTGCTGGTGATCATCGCGCTGACCCTGGCGATGGAGACCAAGAGCCTGCTGCTCGGCGAGGGTGCCGACCCGAAGGAACTGGCCGCGATCCAGCGGGCTGTCACGGACGGTCCGGAGGTGGAGCGGATCATTCACATGAAGACGCTCTACCTCGGGCCGGAGGAGTTGATGGTGGCCGCGAAGGTGGCGGTGGCGCCGTGCGAGACCGCCGAGGATCTCGCCCGGGGCATCAATGCCGTCGAGGCGCGGATCCGCGCCGCGGTGCCGATCGCCCGGGTGATCTACCTGGAGCCGGACATCTACAGCGCGGCCGCGGACCTGGCCGGTACCGGGCAGGCGTCGCACACCGCGGTGCCGCAGCCCGATGCCGCGCCCGACGGGCAGACGGCGACCTCCGGCGAGCAGCCGGGGGCCAGCGGTGAGGTGGCCGGCCGGCCTGGGAGCTGACGTGGAGCTGTTGCAGGGGCAGATCCGGGACTACGCCTGGGGTTCGCGTACCGCGATCGCCGAGTTGCAGGGGCGGCCGGTGCCGAGCGACGGACCGGAGGCCGAGCTGTGGCTGGGCGCCCACCCGGGCGCGCCGGCCACGGTGGACCGGGACGGCAGCCCGATGAGCCTGACCGACCTGCTGGTCGCCGAGCCGGCGCACTGGCTGGGCGAGCGGCTGGTCGGCCGGTTCGGGACCCGGTTGCCGTTCCTGCTCAAGGTGCTGGCCGCGGACGCGCCGCTGAGCCTCCAGGCCCATCCGGACGCCGACCAGGCCCGGGAGGGGCACGCGGCCGACCCGGGCCGGGTCAACTACGTCGACCCGTACCACAAGCCGGAGCTGCTGGTCGCGTTGAGCGAGTTCGAGGCGCTCTGCGGGTTCCGTGACCCGGCGGAATCGGCGGCGGCGATCGCGGCGTTCGGCGTACCCGAGTTGGAGCCGGTGGTGGCGGCGCTGCGCACCGGGCCGGCGGGGCTGCGGGAGGCCGTACGCCTGCTGCTGAGCTGGCCCGAGGCGGAGCGCGCCGGGCTGGTGGCGGGCGTGCTGACGGCGGAGGCCGCCGGTCCGGACGACGGCTCCGGTTCGCGGCGCGGCTCCGGACGCGCCGAGCCGGAATCGTCGGACGCGGTGCTGGCCCGGGCCCTCGCGGTCGACTATCCGGCCGACCCGGGGGTGCTGGTGGCGTTGCTGCTGCACCACGTGCGGCTGGCGCCGGGCGAGGCGATCTGGATGCCGGCCGGCAACCTCCACGCCTACCTACGTGGCACCGGGGTGGAGATCATGGCGGCCAGCGACAACGTGCTGCGCGGGGGTCTCACCCCGAAGCGGGTCGACGTGGACGAGCTGCTGCGGGTGCTGCGGTTCGAGGTGCTCGACGAGCCGGTGGTGGCCGCGGTCCCGGTGGCGCCGGGCGTGCTGACCTGGCCGGTGCCGGTGGAGGACTTCGCGCTGCACCGGGTCGAGGTGGCGGCCGGCGACGCGGCGGTGCGGCTGACGCTGCCCGGCCCGCGGGTGGTGCTCTGCCGGGCCGGCAAGCTCACCGTGGACGACGGGATGGGCACGATCACCCTGGGGCCGGGCCAGGCGGCGGTGGGCACCGCTGCCGGCGGCCCGCTGATCCTCGGCGGTGAGGGCGAGGCGTACGTCGCCACCTGTGGTCTGCGCTGACCCGGCGGTGACCGGGCGGAATGCCGCCGCCCCAGCAAGTCCGACTTTCCCGAAATAGCTTGACGTGGCCCTCGCTCAATGTGAGCCTGGGGGTACGCAGCGTTGTCGCGACGAAGGTCCGGTGACGCGCGGGGAACCAAACCGGGGGGATGCACGGGGCGGCCGGGTCGTGGGCGGAGAGTCCGTTCACCACCGACCGCCCCGTGCGCTGTCCACCGTCCGGTCCGCCCGCGACCCGCCCGACCGGGAACGGCCCGACCGGGTTGCGAGCGTAAGGTGGAAGGCTGCGCACCACATCGTTCGACAGGAGCTTCCATGACCAGCACCCTCCCGGCGGCCCCCAGCGGCGCGTCGTCCGAGGCCCGGCCGAGCACCCTCGCCGAGGGCGACTACAAGGTGGCGGATCTGTCGCTCGCCGCGTTCGGGCGCAAGGAGATCCAGCTCGCCGAGCACGAGATGCCCGGCCTGATGGCGATCCGGCGGGAGTTCGCCGACGCCCAGCCGCTCGCCGGCGCCCGCATCACCGGCTCGCTGCACATGACCATCCAGACGGCCGTCCTGATCGAGACCCTGGTCGCGCTCGGCGCGCAGGTCCGCTGGGCGTCCTGCAACATCTTCTCCACCCAGGACCATGCCGCCGCCGCGATCGTCGTCGGCCCGAACGGCACCCCCGAGGCGCCGGCCGGCGTCCCGGTCTACGCGTGGAAGGGCGAGAGCCTCCAGGAGTACTGGTGGTGCACCGAGCAGGTGCTGACCTGGCCGGACGGGCAGGGCCCGAACATGATCCTCGACGACGGCGGTGACGCCACCCTGCTGGTGCACAAGGGTGCCGAGTTCGAGAAGGCCGGGGTCGTCCCGCCGGTCGAGTCCGCCGACTCCGAGGAGTACGCGGTCATCCTTGAGCTCCTGCACCGCTCGCTCGCCTCCGACGGGCAGCGCTGGAGCCGGATCGCCGCCGGCATCAAGGGCGTGACCGAGGAGACCACCACCGGTGTGCACCGGCTCTACGAGATGCACCGCGCCGGCACCCTGCTCTTCCCGGCCATCAACGTCAACGACTCGGTGACCAAGAGCAAGTTCGACAACAAGTACGGCTGCCGCCACTCGCTCATCGACGGCATCAACCGGGCCACCGACGTGCTGATCGGCGGCAAGATGGCCGTCGTGCTCGGCTACGGCGACGTGGGCAAGGGCTGCGCCGAGTCGCTGCGCGGCCAGGGTGCCCGGGTCGTGGTGACCGAGGTCGACCCGATCTGCGCGCTCCAGGCGGCGATGGACGGCTACCAGGTCGCGACCCTGGACGACGTGGTCGAGCAGGCCGACATCTTCATCACCGCGACCGGTTGCTTCGACGTCATCACCAACGAGCACATGGCCCGGATGAAGCACCAGGCCATCGTCGGCAACATCGGCCACTTCGACAACGAGATCGACATGGCCGGCCTGGCGAAGCGCTCGGACGTCACCCGCGAGAACATCAAGCCGCAGGTGGACGTGTGGCGGTTCGACGACGGCCACGCCATCATCGTGCTCTCCGAGGGCCGGCTGCTGAACCTGGGCAACGCCACCGGCCACCCGAGCTTCGTGATGTCGAACTCGTTCGCCAACCAGACCATCGCCCAGATCGAGCTCTACACCAAGACCGAGGACTACCCGGTCGGCGTGTACGTGCTCCCGAAGCACCTGGACGAGAAGGTCGCCCGGCTGCACCTGGAGGCGCTCGGCGCGAAGCTGACCACCCTGAGCAAGGAGCAGGCCGCCTACCTCGGCGTGCCGCAGGAGGGTCCGTTCAAGCCGGAGCACTACCGGTACTGAGTCACGCCCGGAGGGGACCGGGGTCGGCCGCCGCGCGGTCGTCCCGGTCCCTTTCGCGTACGCTGCCCGGCTTCCGCCGGCCGGATGGGGGTCGGACGGCCCTGGTGACCCTCGCCACCAGGGCGGAACACTGGGGTGACCAGCAGGTGTCGGATCTCCACCGAGTCGGGTGAACGTTGTCATGAACGACTTGACGGCGGGCCGGATCCGGAGGAAGGTATGGCTGCCCTAAGTTAACTGAGGCGTGCCTAACCAACGACGGAGTACCTGATGTTCGCCACGTACCTGATCGGCCTGCGAGAGGGCCTGGAAGCGACCCTGGTGGTCAGCATTCTGGTCGCTTTCCTGGTGAAGTCGCAGCGGCGTGACCGGCTGCCCCAGGTCTGGGCCGGCGTCGGTCTGGCCGTGGTGCTCTCCGTCGTCTTCGGCTGGCTGATCAACTACACCTCGACCTCGCTGCTGGCCCGCTCGGAGGACCGCGAGCTGTTCGAGGCCGTCACCTCCGTGGCCGCCGTCGTGTTCGTCACCTGGATGATCTTCTGGATGCGGAAGGCCGCCCGGACGATCGCCGGTGAACTGCGCGGCAAGCTCACCGAGGCGCTCGCCGTCGGCTCCCTCGCGGTGGCCGGCATGTCGTTCCTCGCGGTGATCCGGGAGGGGCTGGAGACCGCGCTCATCTTCTACTCCGCCGCGCAGAGCGCGGCCGGCGGCACCGGCCGCGGCCCGCTGCTCGCGCTGATCGGCGGCATCGGCACCGCCGTCGTGATCGGCTTCCTGCTCTACCGCAGCGCCCTGAAGATCAACCTGAGCAAGTTCTTCACCTGGACCGGCGCGCTGCTGATCCTGGTCGCCGCCGGCATCCTCAAGTACGGCGTGCACGACTTCCAGGAGGCCGGCGTGCTGCCCGGCCTGAACAACCACGCCTTCGACATCTCCTCCGCGCTCGACCCGAACACCTGGTACGCGGCCCTGCTCGCCGGGATGTTCAACATCACCGCCACGCCGAGCGTGCTCGAGATGATCGCCTGGGTGGCGTACGCGGTGCCGGTGCTCTTCCTCTTCCTGCACAAGCCGGGCAAGCCCGCCGCCCCCGCAAAGCCGGCCGCCGCGCCCGTCACCGGGGATGCGCCCGCCGCCGAGGCCACGCCCGCCGCCCAGGCCGAGGCAGCGCCCGCCGGCACCCCGGCCGAGGACTCGAAGCCCGCCGAGCCCGCCGCGACCGAGACCCCGGCCGGCACGCCGCAGCGCGCCTGACCGCCCGTTTCCCGAGGAGACACAGCACCGATGCGTACCACTCGATTCGTCGCGCCCGCAGCCGCCGGGATGCTCGCCGTCGCCGGTCTGGCCGGATGCGGGGGCGGCGACGACAAGCAGAACGCCAAGGCCGGCGGGCCGATCGTGGTCAAGGCCACCGACAGCGCCTGCGAGATCGGCACGACCGAGATCCAGGCCGGTCAGGTGACCTTCAAGGTGACCAACTCCGGCTCCAAGGTCAACGAGTTCTACGTCTACGCCGCCGGTGACCGGGTGATGGGCGAGGTGGAGAACATCGCCCCGGGCCTGAGCCGCGAGCTGCGGGTCGAGCTGCCGGCCGGCACGTACGAGACGGCCTGCAAGCCGGGCATGAGCGGCCGAGGCATCCGGGGTGCGCTGAAGGTCAGCGGCACCGCCGCGAGTGTGGCCCCGGACGCCGCACTGACCGAGGCCACCGCCAGCTACCAGCGGTACGTGCAGAGTCAGACCGCCGCGCTGCTGACGAAGACCGAGGAGTTCGTCGCCGCGGTCAAGGCCAACGACGTCGCCAGGGCCAAGGCGCTCTACCCGGTGGCCCGCACCTACTGGGAGCGGATCGAGCCGGTCGCGGAGAGCTTCGGCGACCTCGACCCGAAGATCGACGGCCGCGAGGAGGTCGTCGAGGAGGGCATGGAGTTCACCGGCTTCCATCGGATCGAGAAGGACCTGTGGACCACCGGTGACGTCAGCAAGGACGGCGCGATCGCCGACCAGCTCCTCACCGACGTGCAGGCGATCGTCGCCAGGGCGAACGCCGAGAAGCTCACCCCGCTCCAGCTCGCCAACGGTGCCAAGGCCCTCCTCGACGAGGTCGCCAGCGGCAAGATCACCGGCGAGGAGGAGCGCTACTCGCACACCGACCTCTGGGACTTCAACGCCAACCTGGAGGGCTCGAAGGCGGCCATCGCCGCGCTCCGCCCGGCCCTGGAGCAGCGCTCGCCCGAGCTGGTCAAGCAGCTCGACACCGAGTTCGCCAACGTCGAGGCCAACCTCGGCAAGCACCGGGCCGGCGACGGCTGGAAGCTGCACACCGAGCTCGGAAAGGCCGAGCTGAAGGAGCTGTCCGACAGCATCAACGCGCTGGCCGAGCCGATCAGCAAGGTCGCCGCGGTCGTCGCCCGCTGACGACCGATGGAGGAGACGACCGGTGGAGGAGATGACGCGATGAGCGAGCAGAGCACCGAGGCCGTCCGCGGAGGCACGATGTCCCGGCGGCGGGCGATCACCCTGGCCGGGGTCGGCGTCGCCGGGGTGGCCGGTGTGGCGGCCGGCGCCACCGCACTGGTCGGCGGCGGCGACCACGCCGCGGCGAACGACGTGGCCGCCGGTTCGGTGCCGTTCCACGGCGAGCACCAGTCCGGCATCACCACCCCGGCCCAGGACCGGCTGCACTTCGTCGCGTTCGATGTGATCACCAAGGACCGGGCGAAGCTGGTCGCCCTGCTCCAGGAGTGGACCGCCGCCGCGGCCCGGATGAGCTCCGGGCGGGACGCGGGCCTGATCGGCGCCGTCAACGGGGTGCCGGAGGCGCCGCCGGACGACACCGGCGAGGCGCTCGGCCTGCCGCCGTCGCAGCTCACCCTCACCGTCGGCTTCGGCCCGACGCTGTTCCGGGACGCGCAGGGCAAGGACCGGTTCGGCATCGCCGACAAGCGTCCGGCCGCCCTGGTCGACCTGCCGCACTTCGCCGGGGACGCGCTCCAGCCGGAGATCTCCGGCGGGGACATCTGCGTCCAGGCCTGCGCCAACGATCCGCAGGTGGCGGTGCACGCGATCCGCAACCTGGCCCGGATCGGCATGGGCGTGGTCAGCGTCCGCTGGTCGCAGCTCGGCTTCGGGCGTACCTCGTCGACCTCGCGGGACCAGGCCACCCCGCGCAACCTGTTCGGCTTCAAGGACGGCACCGCCAACCTCAAGGCCGAGGACGCCGACCTGCTCCGGGAGCAGCTCTGGGCGCAGCAGAGCGACGGGCCGGACTGGATGACCGGCGGGTCGTACCTCGTCTCCCGCAAGATCCGGATGCTGATCGAGACCTGGGACCGCAGCCCCCTGGCCGAGCAGGAGCAGATCATCGGCCGGACCAAGGGCAGCGGCGCCCCGCTGGGCCGGCGCGCCGAGTTCGACGAGCCCGACTTCGCCGCCAAGGGCGACGACGGCCAGCCGGTGATCGCCGAGACCTCGCACGTCCGGCTCGCCCACCCCAGCCAGAACAGCGGCGCCCACCTGCTGCGCCGGGGCTACAACTTCGTGGACGGCTCGGACGGGCTGGGCCGGTTGGACGCCGGGCTCTTCTTCATCGCCTACCAGCGGGACCCGCGCAAGCAGTTCGTGCCGATCCAGACCCGGCTCTCCCGCACCGACGCGATGAACGAGTACCTGCGGCACGTCTCCAGCGGGATCTTCGCCTGCCCGCCCGGTGTCCGCGACGCCGCCGACTGGTGGGGGCGGGCGCTCTTCTCCTGACCGTCAGCGCTCCGCCTCGACCGGCGCGGGCTGTCCGCGTACCGGCTCGGGCTGGGTGGGCACCGCGGGCCGCAACGCGGCCGTGGCCGGTGCCGGGACCGTGGGCGACGGCGGAGCCAGCTCCGGCCAGAGCGCAGCGGTGGTCGCCCGGGTACGCCCCAGCCGGTGTACGGCCCGGCGGTGCCGCTCGGCCAGCACGGCGACCAGGTACGCCGGCTCGGGCGCGGCCCACGGGGGCGGTGGCGAGACACGCGCCGCGACCTCGGCCCAGAGCTCCCGGCCCAGTCGGCTGCGGTCCGGCTCGGCCAACTGGTGCACCCGGCCGACGTACTGCCGGACGGCCAGCGCCAACCCGTCGTCCACCCGGGTCAGGTCCAGCGTCCCGGCCCAGCCGGACAGCGGCGGCACCATCGGCGGCAGCGGACGGAAGGCACCGGCCCCTCGGGTGTGCACCACCAGCGTGCCCGCGACCAGGTCGCCGAGGCGGCGCCCGCGCGGGTCGCTGAGCATCACCGTCACGCTCGCCACCCAGCTCAGCAGCGGCAGCACCAGACCCGGCCACTCCACCGCGACGCCCACCAGGGCCCGGGTCAGCGACTGGCCGACGCCGACCGGGCCGCCGTCGGCACGGATCACCCGCAGCCCGACCGCGCGCTTGCCCAGCGTCCGCCCGCCGGCGAAGCGCTCCATCAACACCGGGTAGCCGACCAGCACGAGGATGACCACCACGGTCTGCAACGCCCCTGCCAGGGCGGCATCGAGAATGTCGCCCGGCAGGAGGAGCAGGACCACCGACAGCACGGCCGACAGCAGCATCGCCACCACCAGCTGGGCCACCAGGTCGATCAGCAGGGCGAGTACCCGGGAGCCGAGCCGGGCGGCCCGGACGTCCAGCTCGACCGCCTCGCCGCTGACCAGACCGGCGTCGGCCCACGTCGGTGGGGGAGGTTGCGCGCGCACCCCGACAGTGAACACTATGGGCGCCGAACGGGGGTGCACGAGTGGATCTCGACGCGTACGTGGCGGAGCACGGTGCCGAGTGGCGGCGGCTGGAACAGCTCACCGGCCGGCGCCGACTGGACGCGGCCGAGATCGACGAACTGGTGGTGCTCTACCAGCGGGCCGCCACGCATCTCTCCGCGCTGCGCAGCCGATCGCCCGATCCGGCGCTGGTCAACCGCCTGTCGCACCTGGTGCTGGCGGCCCGCGCCCGGATCACCGGCCGGACCCGGCCGTCGTGGGCGGCGGTGCGCCGGTTCCTCCTGACCGACCTGCCGGCCGCCCTCTACCGGGCCTGGCCGTGGTGGTGCGCGGTGGCCACCGGGTTCAGCGCGCTCAGCGGCTTCCTCATCTGGTACGTCGCCGGCCACCCCGACACCGCCGCCGCGTTCATCGGCGAGAAGGCGGCCGCGGACCTGGTGGACTCCGGCTTCGCCGGCTACTACACCGAGTTCGCCGCGCCGACCTTCGCGTTCCACCTCTGGACGCACAACGCCTGGCTCGCCGCGCAGTGCCTCGCCTCCGGGGTGCTGGTGGTGCCGGCGCTCTACCTGCTGTGGCAGAACGCGTTGAACGTCGGCGTGGTCGGCGGCGTGATGATCTCGTACGGCCGGGCCGACGTCTTCTTCGGGCTGATCACCCCGCACGGCCTGCTGGAGCTCACCGGGATCTTCGTTGCGGCGGGGGTCGGCCTGCGGACCGCTTGGGCGTGGATCGCGCCGCCCGCGCAGCTGAGCCGGGGCCGGGCGGTCGCCGAGGCGGGCCGCTCCGCCATCGTGGTGGCCGCCGGCCTGGTCGGGCTCTTCGCGGTCTCCGCACTGCTGGAGGCGTTCGTGACCCCGGCGCCGCTGCCGGTCGTCGTGCGGGTGGCCGTCGGCGCCACGGTGTGGCTCGCCTTCCTGGCGTACGCCCTCCTGCTCGGCCGCCGCGCCGCGCAGACCCCGCCCGCCCCCGCCCCCACCGCACCGCCGATGGCCGCCGCCCCCCTCCCCGCCGCCGCCGATGGCCGCTGATTCACGGAAATGGTGGCTGTTCCGCTGCGGATGGCCACTGTTTCCGTGAATCAGCGCGGAGCCTGGGGTGGGTGGGGGCGAGGTGGGGTAGGGGTTAACAACTGCTGGCGTGTGGGTGGTCAGTAGTGCTCG
>NZ_JBJZOG010000032.1:0-67052 GCF_047200535.1 Micromonospora mangrovicola
CGCATGGTCAGCCGAGCAGCCCCAGGGCCCGGTCGTAGAGGTCCAGCACCGCGCAGGCCACCGGGACCACGGAGACCACCAGCGCGGTGTCGGTCAGGTCGGCCAGCCGACCGAGGTACGGGGAGACCGGTCGCCGGGCGTACGTGGCGCCGGCCGCCACGGCGGCCAGGGCGAGCAGCAGCCCGCCGACGGCCAGCACGAGCCGTCCGGTCGGGTCGGCGGGCCCGGCGAGGACCACGCCGAGCAGGGCGTACCCGGCCAGGCCGGCGGCCACCGGCGGCAGCCGGTGCCGGACCGCCACGAAGAGCCGGGAGCGCAGCAGCAGCACGGCACAGCCGACCGCCGCCAGCACCCGGCCGGCCGGCCCGCCCGTGGTGGCCAGCACCGCCGTGGCGGCCACCGCCAGTACGGCGTGCCCGAGCAGCAGGCCACCCAGCACCTCCTCGGTCCGGGCCACCGCCGCGCGTACCCGCCTTCGGTCGGGCAGGTCGCGTACGCCCTCCGGACCGCCGGTGGGGGTGGCGGCCGGCAGGGTGATCGGCGGCAGCGGCACCTTCCCGAGCCGGAGGGCCAGCAGCGGCAGCCCGCCGAGCGCGAAGATCAGCACGCAGAGCAGCACGGCGGCGGTGCCGGCCGGGTCGAGCAGGAGGCCGCCGAGAGCGGCGGACGCGCCGGCCAGGCCGGTGGTCGCGCCGGCCACGAAGACCCGGCCGCGGCTGGCCACACCGAGCAGGCCGAGCACCGAAACCAGCAGCAGGGCCACCGAGCCGGCCAGCAGCTCCGGCGCGCCGACCCAGCGCAGCGGGGCGATCGGGCCGACCGGGTCGCCGGAGCCGACCGACAGGGCGCCGGCTGCGGCGGCCCAGGGCAGGGCGTACCCGCCGAGGGTGCTGCCGGCCGGGCCGTCGCCGTACGCCCGGGAGGCGGCGGTGCCGGCGAGCACGAGCAGCAGCGCCACCGCGACCGCCACGGGCCAGCCGGCGCGCTGGGCGGGGCCGGCGGCCAGCAGGGCGAGGAGCCCCACGGCCAGCGGCACGCCCGCCCCTGCCAGGGTGGCCGTCCGGGTGGCCGCGGGCGACCAGGCGGCGCCCCGCCGGCGGGCCCCGTCGGCGATCGCCTCGACGACGTCGTCGTACTCCAGTTCGGGCCACTCGGCCCGGGCCGGCACAAGGTGCAGCACCTCGCCGTCCCGTATCCCCTGGGGTAGCAGCGCCTGGGCGGTGGCCAGCACCGCGCCGTCGGTGCGCCGCAGCACCCAGCCGCCGTGCCGTTCCCCGTCGTCGGCCAGCCCCTTCCCGGCGTGCCGGAGCACCTCGGGCAGCAGCTCGGCCAGGGGGACCTGTTCCGGCAGGGCCACGTCCACCCGCCGCTGGGGCGCGCTTATGGTGACTCGCGCCAACCCGGGTGTCATCGAGGTCTCTCCATATCGAGCGGTACGGGTGACTGACGGATGACAGGACTTTACCTACCATGAGCCAGGCTCGGGTTACCGAGAGCCATCGGGAGGCTCAGTGTCCACAGTCGTCATCAAGCGGCCGGCGCGCCGCCCGGCGCCGGAGATCCCGGCCGGCGAGCTGCCCGTCGAGGCGCCGCCGGAGATCCCCGTGCTCACCGGGGGGCGCTGGCAGCAGGCCCTGATGGTGCTGCCCATGCTGGGCGGCACGGTGGCGATGGCGATGATGTTCGGCCGCGGCGGCGGGGCCTACTCGTACGTGGTGGGCGGCATGTTCGGCCTCTCCTCGGTGGCGATGCTGCTGACCTCGTGGGGCAGCGCCTCCGGCACTCCGCGCAAGTCCGAGATGATGGCCGCCCGCCGGGAGTACCTGCGCCACCTGGCCGCGCTGCGCCGCCGGGTCCGGGAAACCGCCGGGGCGCAGCGGGCGGGGCTCTACTACCGGCACCCCGACCCGGGCCGGCTCTGGTCGACCGTGGACAGCCACCGGATCTGGGAACGCCGGCCGGGCGACCCGGACTTCGCCGTGGTCCGGGTCGGGGTGGGCCCGCAGACCCTGGCCACCCCGCTGATCCCGCCGGTCACCCGCCCGTTGGAGGAGCTGGAGCCGATGACCGCGGGGGCGCTGCGACGCTTCCTCGACGCGTACTCGGTGGTGCCGAACCTGCCGGTGGCGCTGTCCCTGCGCAGCTTCGCGCGGGTCTTCGTCCGGGGCCCGGGCCCGCGACAACTCCAGCTCGGCGCGTCTGACACCGCGCAGCGACCTGGAGCCGTCGTGCGACGCGGCGCCGGCTCCCCGGCCGCGCAGGGGCTGGCCCGGGCCATGCTCACCCAGCTCGCCGTCTTCCACGCCCCCGACGAGCTGCTGATCGCGGTCTGCGCCGGACCGGAGCGGCGGGCGGACTGGGAGTGGGTGAAGTGGCTGCCGCACGCCCACCACCCCCGGCGGGTCGACGCGCTCGGGGCGGTCCGGCTGGTCACCAGCTCGGCCGTCGAGCTGGAGCGGCTCCTGGACGACGTGCTGGCCAGCCGGTCCCGGTTCAGCCCGGCCGGGCCGGCCACCGACGGCCCGCACGTGGTGGTGCTGCTCGACGGCGGCGACGTGACCGGGGCGACCGGCCTGGCCGGGGA
The DNA here is from genome assembly GCF_047200535.1 of Micromonospora mangrovicola. Lineage (NCBI taxonomy): Bacteria > Bacillati > Actinomycetota > Actinomycetes > Micromonosporales > Micromonosporaceae > Micromonospora > Micromonospora mangrovicola. Next base: position 2,585 of record NZ_JBJZOG010000032.1, read on the forward strand.
CGGCGGCATCGACGCGGTCACCGTGATCGACCTGGACACTTCGCCACCCCGCCTGCTCGACCGGTACGCCCTCCTCCTCGACCTGGCCGGCGGCCGCCTGCACTCGCACTCCGCTGAGGGGCACGCCGAGGTCGGCACCGCCGACATGCTGGAACCCGCCGACGCCGAGGCCGTCGCCCGCCGGCTCGCCCCGCTCCGGCTCGCCGGCGCGGTACGCGGACCGGACGTCCCGCCCGGTGCCGAGCCGGGCCTGCCCGAGCTGCTGGGCATCGGCGACCCGGAGAACTTCACCGCCGAGCAGGGCTGGGCGTCGCGGGCCGCGCGGGACCGGCTGCGGGTGCCGATCGGGGTGGGCAGCGACGGCGGCGCGATCGAACTGGACCTCAAGGAGTCGGCGCAGGACGGGATGGGACCGCACGGCCTGCTCATCGGCGCCACCGGCTCCGGCAAGTCGGAGCTGCTCCGCACCCTGGTGCTGGGGCTGGCCGCCACGCACAGCTCGGAGCAACTCAACTTCGTGCTGGTCGATTTCAAGGGCGGGGCCACCTTCGCCTCGTTCGAGCGGCTGCCGCACACCGCCGCCGTGATCACCAACCTGGCCGACGCGCTGCCCCTGGTCGACCGGATGGTCGACGCGATCAACGGGGAGCTCACCCGCCGGCAGGAGCTGCTCCGCCGGACCGGCAACTTCGCCAGCCTGCGCGACTACGAGCGGGCCCGGGCCGCCGGCACGCCGCTCGCCCCGCTGCCGTCGCTGCTGCTCATCTGCGACGAGTTCTCCGAGCTGCTCTCCGCCAAGCCGGACTTCATCGACCTGTTCGTTCAGATCGGCCGTTTGGGCCGGTCGCTCGGGGTCCACCTGTTGCTGGCCTCGCAGCGGTTGGAGGAGGGCCGGCTGCGCGGGCTGGACACCCACCTGTCGTACCGGATCGGGTTGCGCACGTTCTCGGCGCTGGAGTCCCGGACGGTGCTCGGGGTGCCGGACGCGCACGAGCTGCCCCGCACCCCCGGGCACGGCTACCTACGCTCGGGCACCGACCCGCTGGTCCGGTTCAGGGCCGCGTACGTCTCCGGTCCGGTCCGCCGCCGGGGCGGGCCGGTGAGCGCGGCCGGCGACGGTGCGCCGCGGCTGCTCACCTTCTCCACCCACCTGGTGCCGGTACCGGAGCCGCCCACCCCGGCCGCGCCGCCCGCCGAGGAGAAGGCCGCGGAGAGCCTGCTGGACCTGGTCGTGGCGCGGCTGGCCGGGCAGGGGCCGCCGGCACACCAGGTGTGGCTGCCGCCGCTGGACGAGTCCCCCACCCTCGACGAACTGCTCGGCCCGGTCGGTGTCGATCCGGTACGCGGGTTGGCCGTCGCGAACCCGGAGCTGCACGGCGCGCTCCAGGTGCCGGTGGCCGTGGTGGACAAGCCGCTGGAACAGCGCCGGGACCTGTTCTGGCTGGCCCTGGACGGGGCGGCCGGGCATGTGGCGGTGGTGGGAACCACCCGCAGCGGGCGGTCCACCCTGCTGCGCACGCTGGTCTGCGCGCTGGCGCTCACCCACACCCCGACCGAGGCGCAGGTCTACTGTCTCGACTTCGGCGGCGGGGCGCTCGGCGCGCTGCGCGACCTGCCGCACGTCGGCGGGGTGGCCGGGCGGACCGACGACACGGCCGTGCGTCGGACCGTCGGGGAGATCGCCGGCCTGCTCGCCGAGCGGGAGCGGCGCTTCGCCGAGGCGAGGGTGGAGTCGGTGGCCGCGTGGCGCCGGCGGCGGGCCGCGTCGCCGGCCGGCGGGCGGCCGGGCGCCGACCCGTTCGGCGACGTGTTCCTGGTGGTCGATGGCTGGAACACCCTGCGCAGCGACTACGAGGACCTGGAGCCCCTGGTCACCGAGCTGGCCACCCGGGGGCTGGCGTACGGGGTGCACGTAATGGCCAGTTCGCTGCGCTGGTCGGACTTCCGACCGGCGATCCGGGACCTCTTCGGCTCCCGCCTCGAGTTGCGCCTCGGCGACCCGGCCGACTCGGTGGTGAGCAAGCGGCAGTTCGCGGCGACCGTGCCGGAGGAGCGGCCGGGGCGTGGCATCACCGCCGGCGGGCTGCACTTCCTCACCGCCACCCCCGTCGTCAGCGGTCTGGGCGGCGAGACGGCGGACCTGGTCAAGGCGGTCGCCGGCGCGTGGGCCGGCCCGGCCGCGCCCCCGGTACGGCTGCTTCCGCCGGTGCTGCCGTACGCGGAGCTGGACCAGGGCGCGACCAGCGGGTTGGCCTTCGCGATCGGGGTGGCCGAGGCGGACCTGCGCCCGGTGGTGCTGGACTTCGCCGTCGAGCCCAACTTCGTGGTCTTCGGCGACGCCGAGTGCGGCAAGTCGTCGTTCCTGCGGGCGCTGGCCACCTCGATCGTCAACCGGTTCGCCCCCGAGCAGGCCCGGGTGATGCTGGTGGACTACCGGCGCAGCCTCATGGGCACGATCGAGACGCCGCACCTGATCGGCTACGGCACCGCCGCACCGCACACCACCGAACTGCTGGAGTCGGCGGCCGGCTACCTCCAAGGGCGGCTGCCCGGGCCGGAGGTCACCCCGGCCGAGCTGCGCAGCCGGTCGTGGTGGACCGGGCCGGAGCTGTTCGTGCTGGTGGACGACTACGACCTGGTGGCCGGCGGGCCGACCAACCCGCTGCGCGCGCTCGAGGCGCACCTGCCGCACGCCCGGGACGTCGGGCTGCACCTGGTACTGGCCCGCCGCGCCGCCGGTTCCGGCCGGACGTCGTTCGAGCCGATCGTCCAGCGGCTGCGGGAACTCTCCACCCCCGGCCTGGTGATGTCGGGCGGTCCGGAGGAGGGCCCGCTGGTCGGGCAGGTGAAGGCGGGGCCGCTGCCGCCGGGCCGCGGGCGGCTGGTGACCCGGCGCGAAGGCGTCCGGTTGGTCCAACTGGCCCACCTTCCGCCAGGGTGAGCGGTGTCCACGAGTTTCACCGTGGCGTCAGGGAAAACCGGTAATCTCCGAGCAGCATGGTCTTGTCGCGATGAATGGCTGGGGAATGTGACCAGGGATCGGCAGGCGGCTCCGGCCGCGACCCGACGCGCCGTCGGCCGCGCGCTGCTCGGCGTGGCGGCCACCGTGGCCGTAGTGGCGGGCCCGTGGGCGCCCCCCGCGCACGCCGCGACCGTGCTGGCGGAGCCGGCCTGGGTGGCGCCGGTGGAGTCCCCCGCCCGGGTCGACCAGGTCCGCGCGGAGCAGTGGCAGCTCGACCTGCTGAACGCGAAAACCGCGTGGCGGACGTCGACGGGGCGGGGCGTGGTGGTCGCGGTCGTCGATTCCGGGGTGGACGGTTCCCATCCGGACCTCGACGGCCAGGTGCTTCCCGGCATCGACCTGGTCTCCCCCGGCGGCTCCGAGGGTCCGGACCCGGTGGGGCACGGCACCACGGTCGCCGGCCTGATCGCCGGGCGCAACGACGACGACCGCGGCGTGGTCGGCCTCGCCCCGGATGCCAAGATCCTTCCGGTCCGGGTGCTCGACGACGAGAACCGGTACGACGACGCCCTGATCGTCGCCAAGGGGGTGCGCTGGGCGGTCGACAACGGCGCGCGTGTGATCAACCTGTCGCTCGGCGGCAGCGGGGACAGCCCGGCCCTGGCCGCCGCTCTCGACTACGCCTTCGCCCGGGACGTGGTGGTGGTCGCCTGCACCGGCAACCTCGCCACCTCGAACAGCCGGAAGGTCTGGTACCCGGCCCGGGAGCCCGGCGTGATCGCCGTCGCCGGCCTGGAGCGCAACGGCAGGGACCTCTGGTCCGGCTCGATCACCGGCCACGAGACGGTGCTGACCGCGCCCGCGACCGGGCTCAACGGGGCCCGCCCGGGCGGGTACTGGCGGATACAGGGGACGAGCTTCGCGTCGCCGCTGGTCGCGGCGACGGCCGCGCTCGTCCGCTCCCGCTATCCGCAGATGTCCGCCGGCGACGTCGTCAACCGGATGATCGGCACCGCGAAGGACCTCGGCCCCACCGGTCGCGACGACCGGTTCGGGTACGGGCTGGTGGACCCGGTGGCGGCGCTGGGCACCGACGTGCCGTTGATCGGGCGCAACCCGCTCGACGACAACGACTCCCCGGGCGTGGTGGGTTTCGGCCCGGCACCCGGCCCGGCCGGGGACACCCGGGCCGCCGGGCAGGGCGGCGACCCGTTCTACGCCGCTCCCTCACAGACCAGGTGGTCGGCCCGGGCGGCCGGCCAGGCGGCCGATTCGGCACCGGAGCGGCTCTGGACCGGCCTGGCTCTCTTCGTCGCCCTGGTCACCGGCGCCGCACTGATGATCCGCCGGTTCCGCCAGGCCCGCCGCTGACCGGCCGGTCTGACCGGCCCTCGGCTGGGTAGTGGACGACCCATGAACAGCTTGGGCACGGACCGGCGGTCCTGGCGTACCGCACGTCTCGATCCGGACCGGTCGCTGGGGCTGCGCCTCACCCTGGCGGCCGTCGCCGCCTTCCTGGTGCTGGTGCCGTTCGCCCTGCTGGCGCTCCTGGTGCTGGGCGCGTGGCCGCCGCTGTTCCGGCTCGACGCCGCCCTCACCGGCGCGCTGCACCGGTACGCGCTGGACCACCCGGCCTGGGTGGCCGCGATGAGCGTCTGGACCGACGTGTTCGCCCCCAACCCGTTGCGGGCGGCCGCCGCCGTGCTGGTGGCGTGGCTGCTGTACCGCCGGGCCCCGCGGCTGGCGCTCTGGGTGGTCGCCACGATGACCGTGGGCGGGCTGCTCGGCGGGCTGCTCAAGCTGCTGGTCGGGCGGCACCGCCCGGATCTGCTCGATCCGGTGGCCCGGGCGGCCGGCTACTCGTTCCCCTCCGGGCACGCGCTGAACGCGACCCTGGCCGCCGGGGTGCTGCTGCTGGTCTTCCTGCCGTACACCCGGAGGCGGCGGTGGCTGCGCTGGACGCTCTGGGTCGCGGCGGTGCTCCTCGCCGTGGTGACCGGGCTCAGCCGGATCGCGCTCGGCGTGCACTGGAGCAGCGACGTGGTCGGTGGCTGGGTGCTCGGCGCCGCGGTGGTCGCCGCCACGGCCGCGGCCTTCACCACCTGGCGGACGCGGGTCGGCCGGCGGCCGGTGCGTACCACCCGGGAGGGCGTGGAGCCGGAGCTGGCCGAGCCGGACCCGGACGGGACGCACGCGTAGTTCGGCACCGGTCGGGGTAAAGGGCGGCCCATGTCCGATGTCGTGGTCCAGGTCGCCAAGCGGGTCGTGCTGCCGGTGGCCCTGCTCTTCTCCGTCATGGTGGCGCTGGGCGTCCTGGTCACCCGGGTGCTCGCGAGGTCCTGGCCGTTCACCGTGGAGGACACGGTCAACCGTGAGCTGGCGGCCGACCGGACGCCGGGGTGGAACGACGTCTCGCTGGTGTTCAGCACGCTGGCCAGCACCCAGTTGATCGTGGTGGTGACCGTGCTGGTCGCGCTGGTGCTGCGGCTGGTGCTGCACCGCTGGCGGGAGCCGCTCTTCCTCTGCGCGGCGGTGAGCGCGCAGGCGCTGGTGTTCCTCTTCACCACGATGGTCATCGACCGGCACCGCCCGGCCGTCGAGCACATGGACGCCTCCCCGCCGACCTCCAGCTTCCCGTCCGGGCACACCTCCGCCGCAACCGCGCTCTACGTCGGTATCGCGGTGCTGCTGGCGCTGCGGGCGAAGCGCACCCCTGCCAAGATCACCTGGTGGGCGCTGCTGGTGCTGGTGCCGGTCGGGGTGGCGGTCACCCGGATGTACCGGGGCATGCACCACCCCAGCGACGTGGTGGCGTCCTTCCTCAACGGCGGCGCCTGCGTGGCGATCATGGCCCGCGCGGTGCTCGACCACACCCTCACCTGGGGTCGGGCCAAACTGCCGGTCGACAGCTCGGGCGACGACGTGGCCCCCGCCCCGGCGTCCGCCGGCTGACCGGGGCCGCCCGCCGGCCGGGCCGGGCGCCGCCCCCGCTCAGGTGCAGTCGCCCGTGCCGACCCCCCGGGTGCGCTCCGCGCCAGCCAGCGCGACCGGCCGGGCCTCGGCGGCGGTCACCGCGAAGCCGGTGTTCGGATCGTCCGCCGCCGCCGCGAAGATCACCCCGAGCACCAGCCCGTTCGAGGAGACCAGCGGTCCGCCGGAGTTACCGCTGCGGACCCACGCCCGGATGGTGTAGATCTCCCGCGTCACGTCCCCGGCGGAGTAGATGTCCGGGCCGGTGATCCGGTCGACGTCCCGGATCCGGGCCGGCCGGGCGTCGTACGGGCCGTCGAGGGGGAAACCCAGCACGATGGCGTCCGCCCCGCTGCCGGCCTGCCCGGCGGCGAAGCGCAGCGACGGGCCGGGCAGCCCCGGCACGTGCAGCACGGCCAGGTCCCGCTCCGGGTCGTAGACGATCACCTCGCCGTCGTACCGCTCGCCGCGCAGCTCGACGGCGACCGAGCGGGTACCGGCCACCACGTGTGCGTTGGTCATCACCCGGTCGTCCGCGTACACGAAGCCGGAGCCCTCGATGCGGCGGGCGCAGCTCGGCGCGGAGCCGAGCACCTTCACCACCGACCGCTGGCTGGTCTGCACCACCTGGGAGCCGGCGAGCGCCGGGTCGGGCGGGGCGACCTGGCGGGCGCGGGTCGGGGCGAGGCCGCCGAAGACGTCCGGGAAGCCGTTGGTGTCGACGGTGTCGCGCAGCGCGGTGGAGAGTTCCTGCGCCTTGTCCGGCAGGATCCGGTCGATCACGGTGAGCACGGCGCTGTTCCGGACCGAGGAGGCCACCCAGGGCACGGCCGACGAGCCCAGCGGCACCGCGACCAGCCAGGCAACCAGCATCACCGCGACGACCGAGACGAGGGCGCCGCCGATGTCGTCGAGCCGCTTGGCCAGGTCGTTGGTGATCGTCTGGCGCAGGTGCGAGCCGAGCCAGCCGGCGAGCGCCTGCCCCAGCACGGCGAGCCCGAAGATCGCGACGAGGGAGACCAGTACGCGGGTCCCGCTGTCGCTGAACTGCCGGGCTACCAGCGGGCCGACCTGGAGGCCGAGGAGCGCGCCCAGGAAGAAGCCGGAGAGCGACAGCGCCCCGATGGCGAAGCCCTGCCGGTATCCGCTGATCGCGAACACGAGCATGAGCAGCAGCAGGAGGAGATCCACGACGGACACCCGTCCAGGGTACGGGCAGCTGGCACGGGAGTCCCTGAGCGCTCGCTGAACGTGACGCTCAGGTAGGCGGCGGTGACCCGGCCCGGTTCAGCGGACCGGGCTCTCGTCGACCGCGTCGGTGCCGGCCGAGGGAGCCGGGGTGGCCCGGGTCGGCGGCAGCTCCACCACCCGGGAGCGCGGCCAGGGCCGGGCCCACCCGCCCATTTCCAGCAGCGTGTTCAGCACTCCGGCGGTGAAGCCCCAGACGAGCATGCCGCGTACCGAGAAGGCCGGGCCGATCCAGCCGCTCGGGTGGCGGACCCGCATCCGGTTCTCCGGGTCGACCAGCTCGGCGACGGGCAGCCGGGCCACGTGCGCCACCTCGGCCGGCTCGCGCGGGTGCACCGGGTGCGGCGCATGCCACCAGCCGAGCACCGGGGTGACCACGAAGTCGCTGACCGGGATCCACAGCTTCGGCAGCTGGGCCAGCACGGTGACGCTGCCCGGGTCGAGGGCGACCTCCTCGTTCGCCTCGCGCAGCGCGGTGGCGCTGGCGTCGGCGTCCTCCGGGTCGGCCGCGCCGCCGGGGAAGGCCGGCTGCCCGGCGTGGTTGCGCAGGGTGGCGGCGCGTTGCAGGACCAGCACGTCCGGGCCGGCCTGCGGTTCCTCGCCGAGCAGCACCAGCACCGCACTCTCCCGACCCCCGCTCTCCGGGGTGGTGAGCCGGGTGAAGTCCTCGGCGCGGGCGGTGCCGAGGCGGCCGAGCAGCGGGTCCAGCCAGGCCGGGGGCTGCCGGTGGGCGCTCATGCGGCCACCACGCCGTCGCGCTGGGCCGCCAGCTGACGCTCGCTCATGAGGCCACCGCCACGCCGAGGTGCCGGCGGACCAGCTCGGCCAGGCGGGCGTCGGTCAGCTGGCCGGTCGAGTCGATGTGCCGGATCCGGCCGTCCGACCCGACGAGAACGGTCAGCGGGAAGGCGTTGCGGCCGAGCGCCCGCTCGAAAGCGTCGCCCTGGTCGACCAGCATCGGAAACCGGACGCCGAAGTCCTCGCCGATGGACTGCGCACCGGCCCGGTTGTCCCGGCTGTTCACCCCGAGCACCTGCAACCGCCCGCCGGCCCGTTCGCTGAGCCGTTGGAAGGCGGGCAGCTCCTTGCGGCAGGGCGGGCACCAGGACGCCCACACGTTGATCACGGCCGGACCCTTGACGTCGCGCAGCGCGACCGGGCCGCCGCCGGTGAAGCAGGGGAAGGTCAGCTCGGGCAGCGGGTCGCCCGGCGTGCCGCTCGCCGTGGCGGCGGCGGAGGCCGGCGCGGCGGTCAGCGGCGCGCAGTCGGCGAACGGCGAGGGCCGTTCGGCCCGGGTCGCCGGGACCGGGCCGGGCCGCTCCCCGCCGGTGCCGGTGCAGCCCGCGAGGGCCAGCAGCGCCGGGACGAGCAGGTACGCGAGGCGACGGTTCACGGCACGTCCGCCGCTGCGGCCTGGCCCGGGACCAGGTCGGGGTCGATGCCGACGGCCGCCGCGAGATCCCGGGCACGGGGTCCCTTGAGCAGCTTGACCGCCGCCACCGGGTCGGTCGGCCCGGTGCCGTACGAGGGGCAGAGCTTGACCAGGGTGCAGGCGCCGCAGGCCGGCTTGCGGGCGTGGCAGACCCGCCGGCCGTGGAAGATGATCCGGTGCGACAGCATCGTCCAGTCGCGCCTCGGGTACAGCGCGCCGATGGCGTGTTCGATCTTGACCGGATCGGTTTCGCCGGTCAGTTTCCACCGCTGCACCAGCCGCTGGAAGTGGGTGTCGACGGTGATGCCGGGGACGCCGAAGGCGTTGCCGAGGATCACGTTGGCGGTCTTGCGACCGATGCCGGGGAGGGTGACGAGGTCGGCGAGCTTGCCGGGGACCTCCCCGCCGTACCGCTCGCACAGTTCGCGGCCCAGGTTGATCAGGGAGCTGGTCTTGTTGCGGTAGAAGCCGGTCGGCCGGATCAGTTCCTCCAGCTCGGCCCGGTCCGCCCCGGCGTAGTCGGCGGCGGTGCGGTAGCGGGCGAAGAGCTTCGGGGTGACCTCGTTGACCTTCTTGTCGGTGCACTGCGCGGACAGGATGGTGGCGACCGCCAACTCCAGTGCGTTGGAGTGGTCGAGTTCACAGTGCGCGTCGGGGTGCGTCTCGGTCAGCACCCGGCCGATCCGCCGGGCGCGGCGGGTGCGACCGAGGTCGGTCTCGGGGGTACGCGTGGTCACGCCGGTCAGCCTACGTCGCGCGGCCGGCCTGCCGGCGGGCCCACGCGGGCCGGGTCGGGTCAGGCGCCGGTGCCGGACGGCTCGCTGATCCTGCCCGCCTGGTCGAACTGGGCCCCGGACTTTGGGAAGTCGCCCCGGCTGACGTCGCGGACCAGGCCGAGGCCGTGGTGCTGCCGGTCGATCGCCGGCCGGCCGACGCCGTTCATCTGAGTGGAGGTGAAGGTGCCGTCGACGAAGCTGCCGTCCGCCTTGAGCGAGACCTTGAGCACCCCGCCCCAGCCGAGCCGGCCGGCGCTGTTCAGCGACTTCCCACCCCCGGCGAAGTTGCCCAGGCTGTAGGCGATCAGGCGGCCCTGGTAGAACTCCATGCCGCGCAGCACGTGCGGGCCGTGCCCGACGACCAGGTCGGCGCCAGCGTCGATCATCGCGTGGGAGAACTTGATCGGATCGCCCCGGTTCTCGCCGGCGTACAGCTCGGTGCCCGGCTTCACCCGGCTCTTGTCGGCGCCTTCGGCGCCCATGTGCACCTGGACCACGACCACGTCGCCCATGCTGGCCGCCTTGGTCACCACCTTCTTGGCCGACTCGATGTCGACGAGGCTGTTGGACCAGACGTACGACGAGAAGCCCGCCACCGCCACCTTGACGCCCTCGACGTCGACCACGGTGATCTCATCCGGCGCGCCGGTGTGCTCCAGTCCGTGCTCCTCCAGCGCGTGCTGGGTGTTCTCGTAGCCCCGCGGGCCGTAGTCGTAGCCGTGGTTGTTGGCCTGGTTGAGCAGTTCGAAGCCGGCGTCCTTGAGGTGCGCCGCGTACTCCGGCGGGGCGCGGAACTGGTAGCAGTTCTTCGGGTTCGGGCCGCACTTGCCGACGCCGGTGTCCTCGGTGAGCGGCTCCTCCAGGTTGCCCATCACCAGGTCGGCCTTGAGCGCCGCCTTGACGTCGTCGAAGAAGCCCTCGCCGTCGTTCGCCGGTAGCCGGGACGGGGCGTTGCCCATGATCACGTCTCCGGTGGCGGCCAGCGAGATCGCCTTCTCGGACTCGTCCACCGGCTGGGCCGGCTGCTCGACCTCGACCGGGTCGTCGCTCGCCGCCACGCCCGGCTGCCAGGCCGGCGCGTCGTCGGACTGCGGGGCGCAGCCGGCGACGAGCAGGGCGGCCAGCAGCGCGCCGAGAGCGATCGCAGGTCTGCGCCACGGTCGGGACGCGACCGCAGGTCCGCGCCACGGACGGAACGCCAAAAGGCCGGGAGCGTACATCGTCCGCGACGCTACCGCGCGGGAACGCCTCCGACGACGGCCGATCGGTCGGAAAACTTGTTCGGATCGCGCGGGCGGCCGGGTCAGCCGGCTCGCCGGTCGGACCAGGGGACGACGGGTCCGGCGCCGCCGGCCAGGACGGCCGCGTGCACCGCGCGGGCCAGCGGGGCACCCCAGGTCGACCGGGGACCCCCGTACGGGGCCGGTTCACCGTCGGCCGGACAGAGCAGGGTGACCGCGTCCGTCGGGGTGCCGGTGGCGGGTAGCCCCAGTTCCCAGATCGCCTGCGCCTTCGCCTCGGTGGCGGTGGCCACCGCGTTGATCAGGGCGGCCTCGCTGAGCCGGGCCGGGACGTACCCCACGATGTTGACCGTGCCGACGCGCTGGGCCGGGGCGGCGGGCACGGGGGCGGCGGCCCAGACCGGGGTGCCGAGCCCCACCGTCGCCCAGACCCGGACGCCGGTGTCGGCGCGGGCCACCACCTCGGCGACGTCGACGCCGGTCAGCAGGCCCACGCCGGGTCCGTCCAGGCCCAGGCCGTCGGCCATCTCGGCGAGGTGTTCGGCCGGGTCGTCCCGGTCGTACGACATCGGCACGGTCGCGTTGACCACCCACCGGCGGACGCCGATCCCCCCGCCCAGCGGGGCGGTGCCGACCGCCAGCAGCGGCACCTCCGCACGCCAAACCAGCAGCGGGATGTCCCACCCGACTTCGGGGCGGGTGGTCAGGAACGGCTCACTCAGCACGTCGCCGACCCTACGATCAGGGTGGGAACGGACGGCGGACACCCGGAGCGGGGGCGGGATCTTAGTCGTTGATCGGGTCGGGCGGGTTACGCCCAACGATCAAGATTCCAGGGGTGCACCTCTGATTCCTGCTCATGTGCGCCTAGACTGGCGGCGCGCGAGGGATCAGCGGACGGCGGACCCGGCCGACGGACGGCACGCGCAAGCGGAGGTGCGCGATGGACGAGGTACTGGCCCGCAGCGGGATCTTCCAGGGTGTCGACCCGGAGGCTGCCGAGGCGCTCGCCAAGGAGATGGAGACGATCGAGGTCCGCAAGGGCGAGGTCGTGTTCAACGAGGGCGAGCCCGGCGACAGTCTCTACATCCTCCTGTCCGGCAAGATCAAGGTGGGTCGCCGCGCGGCGGACGGCCGGCAGAACCTGATCGCCGTGATGGGCCCGTCGGACATGGTCGGCGAGCTGTCGCTCTTCGACCCCGGCCCGCGCACGGCGACGGCCACCGCAGTGACCGACACCCGCCTGGTCCGGCTGCGCAAGCAGGCGCTGCGGCCCTGGCTGAACAACCGGCCCGAGATCGCCGAGCAGCTGCTGCGGGTGCTCGCCCGCCGGCTGCGCCGGACGAACGACTCCCTGGCCGACCTGATCTTCACGGACGTGCCCGGCCGGGTCGCCAAGAACCTGCTCCAGATGGCCGGCCGGTTCGGCACCCGTGACGGCGGCGTGCTGCGGGTGACCCACGACCTGACCCAGGAGGAGATCGCCCAGCTGGTCGGCGCCTCCCGGGAGACCGTCAACAAGGCGCTCGCCGACTTCGCCTCGCGTGGCTGGCTGCGCCTCGACGGCAAGAGCATCATCATCCTCGACCCGGAGCGCCTGGCCCGCCGCGCGCGGGTCTGACCAGTCTGGCATCAGCTCCCGGCCCGGCCCGCCGTCGTGCGGTCCGGGCCGGTCCGGTTTTCGCCCGGCCCGGACCGTCGTGCCGTTCCAGGCGTCGGCGTTCCCGGCAGGCGGGGACGACAATGTCGCGCCCCCTCTGCCCGGCGCAGAATTCCTGGACTCCGCGGCGGCTCCGGGGCAGGGTGGGGTGATGCCTGAGCGGGTGGCAGTTCTCTCCGACATCCACGGCGCGCTGCCGGCGCTGGAGGCCGTGCTGGCCGAGCCGGACGTGGCCACGGCCGACCTGATCGTGCTCACCGGTGACATCGCCGCCGGACCGCAGCCGGTCGAGGTGCTGGACCTGCTCGGCAGCCTCGGCGAGCGGGCCTGCTGGGTCGGGGGCAACGCCGATCGGGAACTGGTCAAGGCCCGAGCCGGCAAGAAGTCTCCGATCGACGTCTCGAACTGGGCCGCCGAGCAGCTCCGCGACGACCAGGTGGCCCGGCTGGCCGCGCTGCCGCCGACCGTCACGCTGCCCGTCGCCGGCCTGGGCGAGGTGCTCTTCTGCCACGCGACGCCCCGTGACGACGAGGAGGTCGTGCTGGTCGACTCACGGCTCGACCGGTGGGCCGAGGTCTTCGCCGGCCTGCCGGCCGAGGTGGGCACGGTGGTCTGCGGGCACACCCACATGCCGTTCACCCGGCTCGTCGACCGCCGCCTGGTGGTGAACCCGGGCAGCGTCGGCATGCCGTACGGCGGGGCGGGTGCCTGGTGGGCGCTGCTCGGCCCGGGCGTGCAGCTGCGCCGCACCCGGTACGACGTGGACGCCGCCTGCGCCCGGGTGGCCGCCGAGTCCGGCTTCCCGGACGCCGCCGCCTGGTCCGCCGAGTATCTGCCGTCCCACCACTCCGACGTGGACGCGCTCACCGTCTTCGGTCCACGCGACGGCCGTTGAGCTGCCGCACCCGACGGGCCGGCCGGCCACGCCCGGCCGGGTCCAGCCGCCCGACGGTGGGTAGGGATGGGCCCGCTTTGGAGCCGACTCGTTCGTGAGGTCGCCGGGGACGCCGGCCGGGCGCCGCACTCCGCACGGCTCGCCCACCGCGTGGCGCCGAGCAGGCGGACCGGATGGGCCGGCGACGGCGCGAGATCGTGAATCGTTTGTGACATCAACTCCACAGTGGTGTCCGGAGCACTGGCCCTGCGACGGAGTGTCCTGGCGCCAATAAAAAGTCAGGCTTGACTGTTTGTTTCGGCGGCGGCACGCTGTCCCCGTGCCCACCGCACCGACCCGCGTCCCGCAACAGGAACGCAGCCGTGCCACCCAGGCCCGGCTGCTGGAGGCGACCGTCGACTGCCTGGTCGAGCACGGCTGGTCGGGCACCACCACCACCGTGGTCGCGGCCCGGGCGGGCGTCTCCCGGGGCGCGCAGCTGCACCACTACCCCACCAAGGCCGCCCTGGTCACCGCCGCCGTCGCCCACCTCGCCGAACGACGGGCGGCCGAGCTGCGCAACGAGGCCGAGGCCCTGCCGGCCGGCCCGCAGCGGCTCGACCGGGTGGTGGACCTGCTCGCCGCCGCCTTCACCGGGCCGCTCTTCGTCGCCGCCCTGGAGCTGTGGGTGGCCGCCCGCACCGACGCCGAGCTGCGGAAGGCGCTGGTGCCCCTGGAGGCACGGATCGGGCGGGAGATGCACCGGGCCACCGTCGACCTGCTCGACGTGGACGAGCGCCGGCCCGGCGTACGCGAGGCGGTGCAGGTCACCCTCGACCTGCTCCGCGGGCTGGGCGTGGCCAACCTGCTCAGCGACGACTCGGCCCGGCGCACCGCCCTGCTGCACACCTGGAAGCGCCAGCTCGCCACCCTGCTCACCACCGACGACGACCCGCCGGCGCAACGGAGCGCGCGGCCGCACTGACCCCCGGAGGCACCATGGTCGACCTGACAGCCCTGCTCGCGGATATGGCCGCCGAGTCCGAGCAGCTCGACGCCCTCGTCGCCGCGCTGCCACCGGAGGGATGGGCCCGGTCGACACCAGCACCGGGCTGGACGGTCGCCCACCAGATCGCGCACCTCGCCTGGACCGACGAGATGGCCCGCCTCGCCGCCACCGACGTCGAGGCGTTCTTCGCCTCCATCGCCGCCGCGCCGGACCCGACCCGGCTGGTCGACGACGGCGCCGAGTCCTTCCTCGCCCCACCCGCCGAGCTGCTCACCCGCTGGCGGGACGGCCGGACCGCGCTCGCGGCCATCCTGGCCGCCATGCTCCCCGGCGAGAAGATTGCCTGGTACGGCACCCGGATGTCGCCCGCGTCGATGGCGACCGCCCGGATCATGGAGACCTGGGCGCACGGCGAGGACGTGGCCGACGCGCTCGGCGTCACGCGAACCCCCACCGACCGGCTCCGGCACATCGCCCACCTCGGCTTCCGTACCCTCGGCCACGGCTTCGCCGCCCACGGCCGGCCGGCACCGACTGCGCCGGTACGGCTCGAACTCTCCGCCCCCGACAACACCACCGTCTGGGAGTTCGGCCCGGCGGACGCGGCCGACCGGGTCACCGGCCCGGCGCTCGACTTCTGCCTGCTGGTCGCCCAGCGTCGCCACCGCGCCGACCTGGCGCTCGTCGCCACCGGGCCGGTCGCCGACGAGTGGCTGGACGTGGCCCAGGCGTTCGCCGGCCCGGCCGGCGCCGGCCGGGAACCCACCGGGGTGACCGGGTGACCGGAGCGCTGCGGGTCGGCAACGCCTCCGGCTTCTACGGCGACCGCCTCTCCGCCTGGCGGGAGATGCTCGACGGCGGCGAGCTGGACGTGCTGACCGGTGACTACCTGGCCGAGCTGACCATGCTGATCCTCGGCCGGGACCGGCTGCGGGACCCGTCCCTCGGGTACGCGAAGACCTTCCTCCGGCAGCTGGAGGGCTGTCTCGGCACCGCACTGGACCGCGGGGTCACGCTGGTCACCAACGCCGGCGGGCTCAACCCGGCCGGGCTGGCCGCCGCGATCGGCGCGCTCGCCGACCGGCTCGGCCTCACCGTGCGGGTCGGGTACGTCGAGGGCGACGCCGTCGCCCGGCCGGACGCGCTGACCGCGAACGCGTACCTGGGGGCGTTCGGGATCGCGGCCTGCCTCGACGCGGGCGCTGACGTGGTGGTCACCGGCCGGGTCACCGACGCCTCGCTGGCGGTCGGCCCGGCGATCGCCCGCTTCGGCTGGGGCCGGGACGACCTGGACCCGCTGGCCGGAGCCACCGTCGCCGGGCACCTGATCGAGTGCGGCGCGCAGGTCACCGGCGGCAACTTCAGCTTCTTCACCGAACTGCCCGACGGCGGCCACCGGCCGGGCTTCCCGATCGCCGAGATCCACCCGGACGGCTCGTCGGTGCTCACCAAGCACCCGGGCAGCGGCGGCGCGGTGACCGTCGAGACGGTCACCGCGCAGTTGTTGTATGAGGTGGGCGGCCCGGCGTACCTGGGGCCGGACGTGGTGACCCGGCTGGACACGGTCGAGCTGCACCAGGACGGACCGGACCGGGTACGGGTCGCCGGAGTCCGTGGCACGCCGCCACCGGACACGCTCAAGGTGGGCGTCAACAACCTGGGCGGCTTCCGCAACTCGATGACGTTCGTGCTCTGCGGGCTGGACATCCCGGCGAAGGCGGCGCTGGTCCGGGCCCAGCTGGCGGAGGCGGTCGGCAAGGAGGGCCTGGAGTTCACCCTGGCCCGGACCGACCATCCGGACGCCCCCGACACCGAGACGGCGAGCGCCCTGCTGCACGTACACCTGCGGGACGGCGACAAGGCGCGGGCCGGACGGGCGTTCTCGGCGGCGGCGGTGGAGCTGGCGCTGGCTTCCTACCCGGGCTGCACGCTGACCACGTTGCCCGGCGACGCCACCCCGTACGGGGTCTTCACCGCCGACGCCGTGCCGCAGGGCGCGGTGTCGCACGTCGCGGTGCTGCCCGACGGGGTGCGGGTGCCGATCGCCCCGCCGGCCCGGACGGCGGCCGCGCCGGAGACCGCACCCCCGCATCTGCCAGGGGCGGTGGCGACCGCCGACCCCGCCGCGCCGACCGGCGGAGCCGGGTGGCCGGCGACGGGTCCGACCCGGCGGGCGGCCCTCGGTGAGGTGGTCGGGGCCAGGTCCGGGGACAAGGGCGGCGACGCCAACCTCGGGGTCTGGGCCCGGGCCGACGCGACCTGGGCCTGGCTGCGCGGCTGGCTCACCGTCGACCGGCTGGCCGAGCTCCTGCCGGAGACCGCCCCGCTGACCGTCGAGCGCTACGAGCTGCCGAACCTGCGCGCGATCAACTTCGTCATCCGCGGGCTGCTCGGGCGGGGCGTGGCAGCCTCCACCCGGTTCGACCCGCAGGCCAAGGCGTTCGGCGAGCTGCTCCGCTCGCGAGTGGTCGACCTGCCGGCGGGCCTGCCCGGCGGGCCGTCCGCGACCGTCGAGGAGGGACGCCCGTGACCATTGTCGACACGCCGGAACGCCGGCAGCTCCGCGAGCTGACCCGGGCCTTCGTGAAGAAGGAGGTCCTGCCGTACCTGGACGGCTGGGAGCGGGCCGGCGAGGTGCCCCGTTCGCTGCACGAGACCGCCGCGAAGATCGGCCTGCTCGGCATCGGCTTTCCCGAGAAGGTCGGTGGCAGCGGCGGCGACCTGCTCGACTCGATCGTGGTCACCGAGGAGATCATCCGGTCCGGCGGCTCGTCCGGGCTGGTCGCGGCGCTGTTCACGCACGGCATCGCGCTGCCGCACATGGTCGCCGCCTGCGGTGGCGGTGCCGACTCGGCCGACGCCGGGCCACAGCATCTCATCGACCGGTACGTCCGGCCGACCCTGGCCGGCACGATGATCGGCGCGCTGGCGATCACCGAGCCGGACGGCGGCTCCGACGTGGCGGGTATCCGCACCTTCGCCCGCCGGGACGGCGACCACTACGTGGTGAACGGGTCGAAGACGTACATCACCAGCGGCGTGCGGGCCGACTTCGTGACCACCGCCGTGTGCGCCGAATTTCCCCGGTCCGGCGAACTGCACCTGCTGGTGATCGAGAAGGGCACGCCGGGGTTCACCGTGGGCCGGCGGCTGGAGAAGCTGGGCTGGCACTGCTCGGACACCGCCGAGCTCTCCTTCGTGGACGTGCGGGTGCCGGTGGCGAACCGGGTCGGTCCGGAGGACACCGGATTCCTGGCGATCATGCAGCAGTTCGCCACCGAGCGGCTGTCCCTGGCCACGAGCGCGTACGCGACCGCGCAGCGCTGCGTCGAGCTGGCCACCCGCTGGTGTCGGGACCGGTCCACGTTCGGCCGGCCGCTGGCCGGGCGGCAGTTGATCCGGCACCGGCTGGCCGAGATGCACACCCGCGCCGAGGCCGCCCGGGCGTACGTGCACGACGTGGCGGAGCGGGTGGCCGCCAGTCAGCCGGTGGTGACCGAGGTGGCGATGGCGAAGAACATCGCCGTCGGGGCGTGCGACTGGGTCGTCGACCAGGCGCTGCAACTGCACGGCGGCTTCGGCTACCTGCGCGACGCCGAGGTGGAGCGGCACTACCGGGACGCCCGGATCCTCGGCATCGGCGGCGGCACCACCGAGATCATGAACGAGATCATCGCGAAGGGTCTGGGCCTATGACCACGCTGGACAGCGCCGTCGACCCGTCCTCGCCGGGCCACCTGGCCAATCGGGAGGCCCTGCTGGAGCGCCTCGGCGAACTGGAGGCCGCGCTCGATCAGGCCCGGGCCGGTGGTGGCGAGAAGTACGTGACCCGCCATCACCGGCGCGGCAAGCTGCTGCCCCGGGAGCGGATCGAGCTGCTGCTCGACCCGGACAGCCCGTTCCTCGAGCTGTCGCCGGTGGCCGCGTACGGCACCGACTTCCCGGTCGGAGCCAGCACGGTGACCGGCATCGGCGTGGTCGAGGGCGTGGAGTGCCTGATCGTCGCCAACGACCCGACGGTACGCGGCGGCGCGGTGAACCCGTGGGCTCTCGCCAAGACCCGGCGGGCCGGCGAGATCGCCCTGGCCAACCGGCTGCCGATGGTGAACCTGGTCGAGTCGGCCGGCGCGGACCTGCCCACCCAGGCGGAGATCTTCATTCCGGGCGGCCGGGTGTTCCGCGACCTGACCCGGCTCTCCGCCGCGAAGATCCCGACGGTCAGCGTGGTCTTCGGCAACGCCACCGCCGGTGGCGCATACGTCCCCGGAATGTCCGACTACACCATCATGATCCGGGACCGGTCGCAGGTGTACCTGGCCGGGCCGCCGCTGGTGAAGATGGCAACCGGCGAGGTCACCGACGACGAGTCGCTGGGCGGGGCGGCCATGCACGCCACGCGGTCCGGCCTGGCCGACTTCCTGGCCGAGGACGAGCGGGACGGCATCCGGCTGGCCCGGCAGTGCCTACGCCGGCTCAACTGGCGCAAGGAGGGACCGCCGCCGCGCAACCCGGTCCCGCAGCCGCCGAAGTACGACCCGGAGGAGCTGCTCGGCATCGCCAGCGCCGATCTCAAGGTGCCGTTCGACCCGCGCGAGGTGCTGGCCCGGGTGCTGGACGGCAGCGAGTTCGACGAGTTCAAGCCGAACTACGGCACTGCGCTGGTCACCGGCTGGGGCGAGCTGCACGGGTATCCGGTCGGGGTGCTGGCCAACGCCCGGGGCGTGCTGTTCAGCGAGGAGGCGCAGAAGGCCGCGCAGTTCATCCAGCTCGCCAACGCCGCTGACACCCCGCTGGTCTTCCTGCAGAACACCACCGGCTACATGGTCGGCACCGAGTACGAGCAGCGCGGCATCATCAAGCACGGCGCTCTGATGATCAATGCGGTGTCGAACTCGAAGGTCCCGCACCTGACGGTCAACCTGGGCGCCTCGTACGGGGCCGGCAACTACGGCATGTGCGGTCGGGCGTACGAGCCGAGGTTCCTGTTCACCTGGCCGAACGCCAAATCGGCGGTGATGGGGCCGGCGCAGCTCGCCGGGGTGCTGTCGATCGTGGCCCGGCAGGCCGCCGCGGCCCGGGGACGCGACTACGACGAGGACTCCGACGCCGCCATGCGGATGATGGTCGAGCAGCAGATCGAGTCCCAGTCCGGGGCGCTCTTCCTCTCCGGCCGGCTCTACGACGACGGGGTGATCGACCCCCGGGACACCCGTACCGTCCTCGGGCTCTGTTTGTCGGCGATCCACAACGGACCGGTACGGGGCGCCGACGGCTTCGGCGTCTTCCGGATGTAGCCGTGAGCGCGAGGAACGCAGCGAAGCGGAGTCCCGCAGTCGCGAACGAAAGGCAGGCACCCGTGAGCGCGAGGAACGCAGCGAAGCGGAGTCCCGCAGTCGCGAACGAAAGGCAGGCTCACCCCGGATGATCAACAGACTTCTCGTGGCCAACCGTGGTGAGATCGCCCGCCGGGTCTTCGCCACCTGCCGCGCGCTCGGCGTGGAGACGGTAGCGGTGCACTCCGACGCGGACGCCGACGCGCCCTTCGTCGCCGAGGCCGACCGGGCCGTACGCCTGCCCGGGCACACGCCGGCCGAGACGTACCTGCGGATCGACCTGATCCTGGACGCGGCCCGCAAGGCCGGCGCGGACGCCGTGCACCCGGGCTACGGGTTCCTCGCCGAGAACGCCGAGTTCGCCGGCGCGGTGACCGACGCCGGGCTGATCTGGGTGGGTCCGCCGGCCAAGGCGATCGCCGCGATGGGCGACAAGATGGCGGCCAAGGCGCTGCTCGCCGACGCGGGCGTCCCGATGCTGTCCACCTGGACCGACGCCGACCAGGTCACCGGCTTTCCGGTGCTGGTGAAGGCGGCGGCGGGCGGCGGCGGCCGGGGCATGCGGGTGGTCCGGGAAGCGGCCGGGCTCGCCGAGGCCGTGGCCTCCGCGCGCCGTGAGGCGGCCGCGGCGTTCGGCGACGGCACGGTCTTCATCGAGCGGTACGTCGAGGGTGGCCGGCACGTCGAGGTGCAGATCTTCGGCGACAGCCACGGCACGGTACTGGCCCTCGGCGAGCGGGACTGCTCGATCCAGCGCCGGCACCAGAAGATCGTCGAGGAGGCTCCGGCGGTCCTCGCCCGGGAGCTGCGGGACCGGCTGCACGCCGCGGCGGTGGCCGCCGGCCGGGCGGTGGAGTACGTCGGCGCCGGCACGGTCGAGTTCCTGCTCGGGCCCGACGGGGAGTTCTTCTTCCTGGAGATGAACACCCGCCTCCAGGTCGAGCACCCGGTCACCGAGGCGGTCACCGGACTGGACCTGGTCCGGCTGCAACTGCTGGTCGCCGAGGGCGAGCCGCTGCCGCTGGCGGCCACCCCGCCGGTGGACGGCCACGCGATCGAGGTACGCCTGTGCGCGGAGGACCCGGCCGAGGGCTTCCGCCCGGCCACCGGCACCCTGCACCGGTTCGCGATCCCCGGTGTGGTGGGCGAGTTCGACCCGACGAAGGGGCTGCGCCTCGACTCGGGCGTCACCGGCGGCTCGACGGTGAGCGTGCACTACGACTCGATGCTCGCCAAGCTGGTCGCCTGGGCGCCCACCCGGGCCGGGGCGGCCCGCGCCCTGGCCCGCGCGCTGGCCGGCGCCGAGCTGCACGGGGTGGCCACCAACCGGGACCTGCTGGTCCGCATCCTGCGCAGCCCGGAGTTCGCCGCCGTCGAGATCGACACCGGTTTCCTGGACCGGCACCCCGAGGTCTTCACCTTCCTGCTGCCGGCCGATCAACTCCCCCAGGTGGCCCTGGCGGCGGCACTCGCCTCGGCCGCCGACCGGCGCGCCGGGGCCCGCGTCCTCGGCGGACTGCCGTCGGGCTGGCGGAACGTGCCGGCGTTTCCGCAGTTCACCCGCTACGCCGGCACCGACGGCGAGGTCGAGGTCCGCTACCGGCTGGATCGCGCTGGCGGGCTCGCCGAGTGGTCGACCTCGACGGGAGTGTCGCCGGCCGTGACGCTCGTCGAGGCCACCCCGGACCGGGTGACCCTCGACGTCGACGGGCTGCGGAGAGTGTTCCGCGTACACCGAATGGGGTCGGAGTTCTTCGTGGACGGCCCGGACGGGGCGGCGAGCCTGACCGAGCTGCCGCGTCTCCCGCTGCCCACCACGGAGCTGGCGGCCGGGTCGCTGCTCGCGCCGCTGCCCGGCGCGGTGACCCGGGTGCACGTCGAGGTCGGCCGGCGGGTCGCCGCCGGTGACCTGCTGCTGACCCTGGAAGCGATGAAGCTCGAACACCCCGTGCTCGCCCCGACCGACGGCGTGGTGGCGGCACTGCCCGTTCCCGCCGGCGGCCAGGTCGACACCGGGACCGTGCTGGCCGTGGTTGACCCCGATGAGGAGGCCCCGCAGTGAACTTCGACCTCACCCCCGAGCAGGACCAGCTCCGCGACGCCGTCCGGGCCCTGGGCCGGAAGTACGGCCACACGTACTTCGTGCAGAAGGCCAGGGCCGGCGAGCACACCACCGAGCTGTGGCACGAGGCCGGCCGGCTCGGCTACCTCGGCGTCAACATCCCCACCGAGTACGGCGGCGGCGGTGGCGGCATCACCGAGCTGGCCCTCGTCTGCGAGGAGCTGGCCGCCGCCGGCTGCCCGCTGCTGCTGCTCGTGGTCTCCCCCGCCATCGCCGCCACCGTGATCAACAAGCACGGCACCGAGGAGCAGCGCAAGCGGCACCTGCCCGGGCTCGCCGACGGCTCCCAGAAGATCGTCTTCGCGATCACCGAGCCGGAGGCCGGCTCGAACTTCCACCGGCTCGGCACGGTGGCCCGCCGGGACGGCGACGACTGGCTGCTCTCCGGCCGCAAGTGCTACATCTCCGGGGCCGACGAGGCCGGCCACGTGCTGGTGGTGGCCCGGACCGAGGATTCCGCCACCGGCAAGCTGAAGCCGGCGCTGTTCATCGTGCCGACCGACGCGCCCGGGCTGGAGACGTCGAAGCTCGACATGGAGATCCTCTCCCCGGAGAACCAGTTCCTGCTCTACCTCGACGATGTGCGGGTGCCCGCCGACGCGCTGGTTGGTGAGTCGCTGGACGCCGGGCTGCCGGCGCTCTTCTCCGGGCTGAACCCGGAACGGATCACCGTGGCCGCGATGGGCGCCGGCACCGGCCGGTACGCCATCGAGCGGGCCAGCGGGTACACCGCCACCCGCAGGGTGTGGGGCGACCGGAGCATCGGCTCCCACCAGGGCGTCGCCCACCCGCTGGCGCACGCCGCGGTACAGGTGGAGCTGGCCCGCCTGATGATCCACAAGGCGGCCTCCCTGTACGACGCGGGCCGCGACCTGGAGGCCGGCGTCTCCGGCAACATGGCCAAGTACGCGGCCGGCGAGGCCGCCGCGCTCGCCGTGGACACCGCCGTGCAGGCGCTCGGCGGCGCCGGCATGACCACCGAGTACGGCGTGGCCACCTTGCTCGGCGCGGTGCGGGCCGGCCGGATCGCCCCGGTCAGCCGGGAGATGATCCTGAACTTCGTCGCCCAGCACGTCCTCGGCCAGGACAAGTCGTACTGATCCCCGCCGAAGGTCCCGCCGGGACCAGGTGGTCGAGTCGACGCGCGGGTCGACGCCGTCGCCACCACACCACCGCGTTCGCCCGGCCGGCCCGGTACGGCGGGTGCCCGGTCACCCGCCGTGCCCCGAGGGTCGGTCAACGCACCGTCAGCGTGCCGACCACCGGCAGCGGCGCGGCCACCGGCGGAAGCCGCTTCGGCTCGCCCCGGCCCGGCCCGGCCCGGCCGAGATGATCCTGCGTATCGAACGGACGGCCGAGCCGACCGCCCGGATCGGCCGGTTGACAGGTGGACGGCTTGGACGATCCTGTACGGGTGAGCCCGTTCCCGAAGCCCGATGCGCGGGCGAAGGCCGTCCTCGCGTCGCTCGCGGCAATGACGGTGCTGGCCACCCTGCTGGCGTGGCGCCCGGCCGGCGTCGTGGCGGTGGCCCTGGCCCTGCTCTGCGTCGTGCTCGGGATGATCGCCGGGGTGGCGGTGGCCGCCGCCCGTCAGTCCGATGGGGACACCCCGGCGGAGGGCCATCCGGGATCCGCCGGGTACGAGTTGGACGCCGACACGCTGGAGTCGCTGGACCCGCAGCTGATCGGAGAGCCCGGCACGGCGGGCGGGCACGGGGTCGACGCCGACACCCTGGACGCGCTGGACCCCCGGGAGGTCCGGGATCGCCGCCGGTGAACGACCTCAGCGACCGGTGAGGGTCGGCACGGCGAGCGCGTCGACGCCCCGACCGGCCAGGCAGCGGTAGGTGTGGTCCACGGCGGCCAGGGCCGGCGGCAGCACCTCCAGGTTCCACCCGGCCGTCTGCCGGATGCCGCTGACCAGGCGGAACGTGTTGACGTTGCAGATCCGCTGGACGGTCGGGTCCGCGACGACCGCGTCGTGCCCGGCCTCCGCCAGCGTCGCCGGCAGGTCGCCCTCGGCGTAGGTCTCCCAGGTGTGCCGGCCGTCGCACGGCACCCGGGCCGCCTCCGCGCGGTCCCGCCGCAGCCGCACCGGGCCGAAGCACTCCAGCTCAGGCGTGCAGCGGGCACCCACCGGCAGGTGCACACCCCCGGCCGCGCAGCCCGGCAGCACCGTGACCCCGGTCTGATCGACCACCCCGGTGGCCACCGCCGTCGGCGACACCACCGGCGGCGCGCCGCCGGCCAGCCACGCCCCGGCGGTGGCCGGCGCGGCCAGCGCGGCCACGGCCGCGCCGCCGAGGAACCAGCGACGCCGCCACCGCCGGACGGGGACCGGCGTGCCCGGGTGCTCGTTCTCCGCAGCCGGCCGCGGGGCCGGCTGCCCCGTCCGGCCCAGCGGGTAGGGCCCACCGCTGGTCGGGCCACCACTGACCGGGGCGCCGGAGACCGGCGCGCCGCCGACCGGGTAGGCACCCTCGATCGGGAGGGCGGCGAGCATCCCACGCAGCTCCACGGCGGACGGTCGCTCGTCCGGGTCGTTGGCCATGCCGAGCCGGAGCACGTCGATCAGCTCCTCCGGCACCCCCGGCAGGCCGGGGATCGGCTGGTGGAACATCTCCAGCACGGTGACCAGGCTCGGGTTGCGCTCGGACTGCCAGCGCGGGGGGCGGCCGTGCATCACCGCGTAGAG
This sequence comes from Micromonospora mangrovicola, assembly GCF_047200535.1. NCBI lineage: Bacteria > Bacillati > Actinomycetota > Actinomycetes > Micromonosporales > Micromonosporaceae > Micromonospora > Micromonospora mangrovicola. The sequence goes on from NZ_JBJZOG010000032.1 coordinate 26,907, forward strand.
GGTGGCGCAGAGCGCGTACACGTCGACCGCCGGCGAGGGCGGGCTGTGGCTGAACATCTCCGGCGGCGCGTACGCCGGGGTGAGCACCTCCAGGGTGACCGAGGCGTCCCGCACCTCGGCCAGCACCGCCAGCCCGAAGTCGGCCAGCACCGCCGGGTTGAAGTGCGAGTAGAGGAGGTTCGCCGGCTTGACGTCCCGGTGCAGCACCCCCGCCGCGTGCGAGTGGGCGAGCGCGTCGGCGATCTTCACGCCCAGGTCGCGGGCCTCCACCGGGCCCAGCGGCGAGGTGCGCATCCGCTCCGCGTACGAGCCGTCGCAGAGCTCCATGATCAGATACGGGTGCTGGTCGACGGTGACCCCGACGTCGAAGAGGTCGACCACGTGCGGGTGCGAGGACATCTTGCCGGCGGCCCGTGCCTCGCGCAGGAACCGGGCCTGGTCGCGCTCGCTGTCCAGCGTGCGGTTCTCCACCTTGACCGCGACCTCGCGCCCCACCGAGATCTGGGTGGCCCGGTAGACGGTGGCGTAGCCGCCGCGGGCGAAGACCTCCAGGTCGGTCAGACCGGGCACGATGGGCAGCCGGAGCGCGCCGGGCGGGGTCTCGGTCACTGCTCGAAAATACCCAACGATCCGCGTCGCTCAGGACACCGCGTCGGTCGCCGGCACCGGCCCGGAGCCGACGGTCCCGCCCTCGACCGCCGGGGCGGAACCCGCCCGACGGCCGTCCCACCACAGGCCGGCGGCCGTCGCGACCGCACCCAGCCCTTCCCACGCCGCCACCGAGAAGAACCGGCCCGGGGCGACGCCGGTGAGCACGGTGATGCTGAAGACGGTGAACGTGACCAGCCGGAACCAGACGGTGAACCGGTAGAACACCCGCCACTCGGTAGCGGCGGCGAGCAGGTAGTAGACCCCCATGTTGAAGGAGGCCATCGAGGAGGCGGTGAGGAAGGTGCCGGTGTAGTCGCCCGCGGCCCGCTCGGCCGGCACCTCGAAACCGAGCATGCGCAGCTGTGCCTCCGGCCAGATCAGCCCGAGCGCGCCCAGCAGCACGGCCAGGGCCCCGAAGACCGCGATCGTCCAGCCGGCACCGGAGCGCGGCAGCCTCATCCGTCCTCCCCACCCTTGACCGCCGCCGTGGGCGGTCCCTGTCGACCCCACACGCTAGCCGCCCGCCTCCGACGAGCACATCCCCGAAACCGCCAAACCTGCCCGCACCAGCACACCGCACCACGCACCGTGCCCGCTGATTCACGAAAGCGTGGTCATCGGGCGCCGGATACCCACGCTTCCCGTGAATCAGCGGGGATCGGGGGTGGGGGTGAGGCGGGCGCGGAGGGACTCGGCGACGAGCCGTTCGCTGCGCTGCTCGGTGGCGTACGCCAGCCGAACCGCCTCCTCGGCGCTGGCCAGCGCCTCTGCCCGCCGGCCGCAGGCCGCCAGCGTCTCGGCCAGCACACAGGCCGCGATGACCTGGCTCCGGACGTCCTCGGCCGGCGCGCGCATCGCCCGCTGCGCCCAGTCCAGTGCCTGCTCACGCTGCCCGTGGGCGAGCAGCGCCGAGGCGTACCGGGCCATGGTCTGGCGGCGGGAGAAGAGCAGCGACGGGGTGTTGGCGGCCGCGGTGGCCACCGGGGCGAGCAGCCCCACCGCGGTGGCCGGGTCGCCGGCGGCGAGCCGGGCCATGGCGAGCAGCACCCGCGGTGCCACCTGGGCCGGGGCCTGCGGGTTGTGCGGCTCCACTGTGGTCAGCACCGACCGGGCGTCCCGCTCGGCGGTCTCGTGGTCGCCCATGTCCAGCGCCACGAAGCCGCGCAGCGTGCCGGCCATCCCGGTGAGCAGTGGGTGCGACGTCCGCCCCGCGTACGCCAGGGCGTCGGTGAGCAGGTCGGCGGCGTGCTCCGGCTCGCCCAGCCCGCGCGCCACCACCCCGCGTACGACCAGGGCGAAGCCCTGCCCCCAGTCGTCGCCGACCTCGGCGAACTCCCGGTACGCGCGGCGGGCGCCGCGGTCCGCCTCGGCCAGGTCGCCGAGCTCGGCGGTGGCGTACGCCTCGACTGCGCGGAGCGTGCCGACCGCCCACGCCTCGCCGACGCGCTCGCCGAACGGCAGGAAGACCTGCGCCATCCGGCAGGCCTCCCGGAGCCGGCCGGCGAGCAGCCGGGCGAACGCGGTCGTGCCGCGCAGCCAGGCCCGCCCGTACGGGTCCTTCAGCTGGGCGAAGAGCCGGGCGGCCCGGCCGAGCACCGCGTCGGTGCCGGCGAAGTCACCCCGGGTGGTGGTCACCCAGGCCAGGTTCTGCAACGACCAGGCCTGCCCGCGCGGATCCTTGGCGGAGAGGCTCACCTGGTAGGAGGCGGCGAGCCGGCTGCTCGCCTGGCCCAACCGGCCGGCGATGAAGTCGGCCATGCCGAGCCGGCGCATTGCCGAGGCGCGCAGCGTCGGCAGTTCGGCCGCGGTGGCCACCTGCAACGCCTCCTGCCAGCTGCGCTCCGCCCGGGCGGCGTCGCCGAGGGTCTGCTGGGCCTGCCCGGCCAGCAGCAGGGCGCTGGCCCGGATGGCCGCCGCGTCACCGGCGTTGGCGGCGATCTTCTCGGCGAAGGCGAGCGCGTCGGTCGGTCGGCCGATCTGGAGCAGCGCCCGGGCGTGCACCACCCGGTCGGCCAGCGGCAGCCCGTCGCGGGCCAGCTCGGCGGCGCGTTCGGCGTACTCGATGGCCAGGGCCGGCTCGCCCGAGCGCAGCGCGCCCCGAGCGGCCCGGCCGAGCGCGGCGACGCCGAGCGGGGCCACCGCGCGGGCCGGCGCGTCCGGGCGGAGCTTCACCGCGTCGGCGAGCGCGGCGGCCCGCTCGACGTGTTCGGCGACGAAGTCGTCCCGGGCGGTCTCACTGAACCCGCCGGGTGGCGCCGCGCCGGTGTCGATCCCCTCCGGGGCGGCCCAGTGGGCCAGTGCGGCGTGCCGGTCGGCCAGCTCGGCCTTGCTCACCCCGGCGTACGCGGCCTCCCGCATCAGCGGGGTGGCGAAGGCGTAGCCGGTACGGGTGCGGTGCAGCATTCGGCGTTGCAGCAGCTCCTCCACGGCCCGGTCCAGCTCGACCGCGGCCACCGCCGACGGCCGGCCGGCCAACCCGACGCGCTGCTCGCGGAGCGCCTCCAAGGCGCCGGCGGGCACGGTGTCGCCGACCACCGCCGCGTCCCGCAGCACCGAGCGGGCGTCCGGCGGCAGCGCGTCGATCCGCGCGGCGAGCACCGCGGCGAGGTCGCGGGAGAGCAGCCGGCTGCCCAGCGAGCCGGGGGCGAGCCGCCAACCGACGTTGGCGCCCCGGCCCGGACCGGCGGTCAGCGCACCGCGCTCCAGCAGCAGGGTGACCAGTTCGGCCAGGTAGAACGGATTGCCCTGCGCGGTGGCCAGCAGCCGGTCCGCGTCGACCTGCGACAGCTTGCCGCCGCCCAGGTAGCTGGTGAGCAGCCGGGAGGCGTCGGCGCCGCGCAGCGGTGGCAGCGCGTGCACCTCGGCGTCCGCGACCCGGGTCAGCGCGCCGGCGGTACGCACCAGCTCGGGCCGGCCGAGCAGCAGCACCAGCACCGGGCCGCTGAGCCGGGACAGGGTCAGCCCGAGCGCGTTGATCGTCTCGGCGGTCGCGTCGTGCAGGTCGTCCACGACGATGACCAGCGGCGCCTCCACGGCGAGCGCGCTGAGCAGGTCGGCGACCGCGTTCGGCACCGCCTCGGCGTCGGGGGGCGCGGCGGCGGTGCTCCACTCACCCTGGTCGGTAGGGCCGCCGGCGGCGGGAAGTTCCGCGTACCCGAGCAGGGCCAGGAGCTGGTCGACGGCGATCGGGGGGAGGTCGCCGGAGAGCCGGCCGAGGCGTTGGCCGAGCCGGCGCAGCCGCTCCTCGACGGCCGGCCGGGTGAGTGCCGTGGCCGGGTCGTTGGGCAGGCCGACCGCCGCCCGGACCAGGTCGGCGAGGGGGGCGAGCCGGCGCCGCTCGCCGAACGCGGCGCAGCGCACGGAGAGCACCCGGGCGCCGGTGTGCGCGGCGTAGCGGCCGGCGCCCACGTCGTAGCCCGCGGCGAGGCGTTCCACCTCGGCCGCGAACCGGGACTTGCCGATCCCGGCCTCGGCGGTCATCAGCAGCACCCGGGGTTCGCCACGGTCGATCACCTCGGCGAGCCGGCCGGCGACCCGGCCGATCTCGGTCTCCCGGCCCACGAAGGGGGCCTCGTCGCCGAGGCCGGACCGGGTACCCGGGGCGTCCAGGAGCCCCAGCAGCTCGTACGCCTCGACCGGCTCGCGCTTGCCCTTGAGCCGCAGCGGACGCAGCGCCCGCCAGGAGGCGACGTGCCGGGTGGCGGCGGCGGTCCGCGCCCCGGCGTAGACCGCGCCGACGGCGGCGGCGTCCGCCAGCCGGGCCGCGGTGTTCACCGTGTCGCCGATGACCGTGTACTCGATGGCGGCCTGGATGCCCGCGATGACGTCGCCGGTGTTCAGCCCGACCCGCAGGCCGAGCGGCGCGCCGCCGCCCCGCTCGTCGTCGAGCACCCGGCGCACCGCCCGCTGCATGGACAGCGCCGCCCGGACGGCCCGCTCGGCGTCGTCCTCGTGCGCCACCGGCGCCCCGAAGACCGCCATGATCCCGTCGCCGGTCAGCTTGTCGACGTGCCCGCCGAAGGTCTTGACCGCGCCGGCGAGGGCGGCCAGCACCCGGTCGGTGACCGCGCCGACCCGTTCCGGGTCGAGGTCCTCCGACCAGGAGGTGAAGTCGGAGAGGTCACCGAAGAGCACGGTCACCACCCGCCGCTCCGCCGTCGGCAGGGTGGCCGCGGCGGGCAGCGCCGCCCCGCAGTTGTGGCAGAACTTCGCCCCCGGGACGGCGAGCGTGCCGCAGACCGGGCAGGTCACGGTTGCTCCACTCCGAGGTATTCGAGCTGGGCGCGGACCGACCACTCGGCCGCCCACCAGAGCGACCGGTCGACGTCGGCGTAGACCTTGGCGACCACCTCGGGCGCGGTGGTCGCGCCCTCGGCGACCGCCGCGCGCACCTGGTCGAGGCGGGCCCGCCGGTGGGCCAGGTAGAACTCGGCCGCCGCGCCGCAGTCGGCGAGCGCCGGGCCGTGCCCGGGCAGCGCCGGAACCCCCCGGTACGTGGAGAGCAGCTCCAGGCTCGACAGGTAGTCCCCCAGATGCCCGTCCGGGTGGGCGACCACGGTGGTGCCCCGGCCCAGGATGGTGTCGCCGGTGAGCACGACCCGCTCGTCGCCGTGCGCGACGAGGAAGCAGACCGAGTCGGCGGTGTGGCCGGGGGTGTTCAGCAGGTCGATCGCCAGTCCGAACCCGCCGAACGATTCGCCGGGCTCGGTCAGCGGCTCACCGCCGATGGTGTGCGCGGGGTCGACCGCGAGCACGTGCGTACCGCCGAGGAGCTCGCTCAGCCGGGCAGCGCCCTCGGTGTGGTCGGGGTGTCCGTGGGTGATCAGCACGAACCCGACCGGTGCGTGTGCCGCGATCGCGGTCAGGTGCGCCTCGTCCGCCGGCCCCGGGTCGACCACGATCGCGTGCTCCGCGCCGGGGGCGCGGAGCACCCAGGTGTTGGTGCCGTCGAGCGTCATCGGCCCCGGGTTCGGTGCGCGCAGCAGCGTCACCCACCCCGGCAGCTCGTCCGCGAGAGCACCCGCCGCCCCGGTCACATGCCCACCCATGGCAGCGATCGTACGACCCCGCCGACCACTCCCCGCGATCTTGCGGTTTCGGCCTGTGTTTTGTGCCCGTTCGCGCCTTTGGTCGGGCGGAACCGCAAGATCGCGGGGAGAAAGGGGGTGGGACAGGTCAGGCGACCTCGACGATGACCTCGACCTCGACGGGGGCGTCGAGCGGCAGCTCGGCGACGCCGACCGCGCTGCGGGCGTGCCGGCCGGCCTCACCGAAGACGGCGCCGAACAGGTCGGAGGCACCGTTGATCACGCCCGGCTGGCCGGTGAAGCCCGGCGCGCTGGCCACGAAGCCGGTCAGCTTCACGACCTTGACCACGTTCTCCAGGCCGACGAGCGAGTCGATCGCGGCGAGGGCGTTCAGGGCGCACCGCTGCGCCAGGTCCTTCGCCTGCTCGGCGGAGACGCCGTTGCCGACCTTTCCGGTGGCGAGCAGCTTGCCCTCCGCCATGGGAAGCTGGCCCGAGACGTAGACGTGCTGCCCGGACTGGACGGCCGGCACGTAGCTGGCCACCGGCGGCACGACCTCGGGCAGGTTCAGGCCAAGCTCGGCGAGCTTCGCGTGCGGTCCGTTCGACATGCCGCTCACACCTTCGGACGCTTGAGGTAGGCGACGAGCTGCTCCGGGTTCGGGCCGGGAACCACGGAGACCAGTTCCCAGCCGTCCTCGCCCCAGTTGTCGAGGATCTGCTTGGTCGCGTGGACCAGCAGCGGGACCGTGGCGTATTCCCACTTCTGCATCGGGTGAAGGCTCCCTTGCCTGGCATGGACTTCGGTCAGGCACAGCCTACGGTCCGGCGGTACTAGCGGGACGCGGGACGCTGCCCCGGGGGCGCGGGCGGTTCGCCGCAGGGCCCCTCGTGGTCGTACGGCTGCGGGCACCGGGTGCGGTCGGGCAGCAGCAGGTCGCAGAAGACGCGGTGCCGGTTGTTCTGGTCGTCGGCGGTGGAGACGGTCGTCTCGCCGGCGTCCACCTCGGCGAGAAAGCCCAGCGAGGTGGCCACGGTGCCGGCCAGCGCGGTGGCCGCCGCCAGGTCGGCGACCCGGACCGGCAGGTGGATGACGTATCCCGGTCCCTCGTCGTCCGGGCGGCGCTCGCCGAGGCGGACCAGCGTGCGGAGCGACTCGACCGGCTGGCGGTACGACCGTTCGTTGAACGACAGTCCCGGCCCGGGGCCCTCGACCCCGCCGGGCGGGAACTGGACTCGAGGGCCGTTCTCCGCGTCGCGCATGTACTGCCTCCGGGCGTCGCACCTGGTCAGAGTCACCACATCCGGCCTGGACCCACTGCCCGGTCCGGCCCCCGCCTCGCGACGAACGTAGGACCTTCCGGGAGTCCCGGCAACGGGACGCGCACGCCCGGTCACGTCCAGTCGCATATGCGACACCTCTCTCGCCCGGAAGGCGACGGCGTGTTCACGCTTCCGGCGACGCGACGCGGCATCCGGTGGCGTACGGGGGCTGGCAAGTCGGCCATCGACCGCTACCCTTCCGGTCTGGACGGGCGACCCCGCTCGCCCGCCGTGCTCGATCATGCGTCGTCGCCTGGGGCGGCGACGGCGCCGCACCCCGGGGGAAGACATGACCCAACCGCCCATCGGCGGCGCCGCCGCGCCCGGAGACCCGTCGCCCGAGCAGCCGCCCGCCGGCGCCACGCCGCCCGCCGGGGCCTTCCCGCCGCCGGCGCCCGGGGCTTTCCCGCCTCCGCCGCCGCCTTCCGGGGCCTTCCCGCCTCCGCCGGTGCCCGGGGCTTTCCCGCCTCCGCCCGCCGGGGCCTTCCCGCCGCCGGCGCCCGGGGCTTTCCCGCCTCCGCCGCCGCCTTCCGGGGCCTTCCCGCCGCCGGCGCCCGGCTACCCGCCGTACCAGCAGGCGGCCGCCCCGAAGAAGCGGCGCGGCCTGCTGATCGCCTCGATCGTGCTGGCCGCGGCGGTGCTGCTCTGCGGTGGCGGCGGCACGGCCGCGTTCCTCACCCTGCGCAACGCGGAGGACGGCCAGGGCGCCAAGCAACCGGCGGTCGCGGTGGACGGCTTCCTCACCGCCGTCTACAAGGACCGGGACGCCCGCAAGGCCGCCACCTTCGTCTGCACCGCCGCCCGGGACGACAAGAAGATCGCCGCCAAGGTCGCCGAGGTGAAGAAGTACGCGACGCAGTACCAGAACCCGCGGTTCCGCTGGACCACCCCGAAGGTGGACAACGAGACCGGCGACCGGGCGACCGTCACCACCCGGGTCACCATGACCACCTCCGACGAGAAGGTCGCCGACCAGGACCTGCGCTTCACCGTGGTGCGGAAGACGGGATGGTGGGTCTGCGAGGTCGCCTGACCCCCCGGGTGGGGCTGGCTCGACCCGCCACGCCCCCACCGCCCGTCCCGCGCGGGCTCTAAGCTCGACGAGTGGCAGCAGCTGAGCAGCCGGCCGACCCGGCCGGCACCGGGTGGCCGGCCCGCCTGCACGTGGTGACCGGCAAGGGCGGCACGGGCAAGACCAGCGTGGCCGCGGCGCTGGCCCTCGGGCTGGCCGCCGGCGGCCGGCGCACCCTGCTGGTCGAGGTGGAGGGGCGGCAGGGCATCGCCCAGCTCTTCGGCACCGACCCGCTGCCGTACGAGGAGCGGCACCTGACCGACGCTCCCGGCGGCGGTGAGGTGCGCGCCCTGGCGGTGGACGCCGAGGAGGCGCTCCTGGAGTACCTGGACATGTTCTACAAGCTCGGCGCGGCCGGCCGCGCGCTGCGCAAGCTCGGCGCGATCGACTTCGCCACCACCATCGCCCCGGGCCTGCGGGACGTGCTGCTCACCGGCAAGGTCAAGGAGGCCACCACCCGCACCAGCGGCCAGCGCCGGACCTACGACGCGGTGGTGCTGGACGCCCCGCCGACCGGGCGTATCGGCCGGTTCCTCAACGTGACGGCGGAGACCGCCCGGTTGGCCAAGGTCGGCCCGATCAAGACCCAGAGCGACGGGGTCTCCGCGCTGCTCCGCTCGCCGATGACGGCCGTGCACGTGGTGACCCTGCTGGAGGAGATGCCGGTCCAGGAGACGGTCGACGCGATCGCGGAGCTGACCCAGCTCGGTTTCCCGGTCGGCCGGGTGATCGTCAACGGGGCCCGCCGCCGGGTGCCGGCCGGCCGCCCGGTGACCGCGGCGGAGCTGAAGCGGGGGCTGGCGGCCGCCGGCCTGCCGACCGACGGCCGGACCGTCGCCGGGCTCGTCGAGGAGGCCCGGGACCAGCAGGTCCGCCGGGAGCTCGAGGACTCGCTCCGGGCCGACCTGGTGGATCTGGGCCTGCCCCTGACCGAGCTGCCGCTGCTCCCCGACGGGGTGGACCGGGCCGGGCTGGAGACGCTGGCCGCGACGCTCGTCCAGGCGGATTGACTCACACCTGCGGCCGGCACGGAGCAGAGACACCCCCGAGACCGATACGCTCGATTGGTGCCTTCCGAAGACGCGGCGCCACCGCTGGACGTCGACCAGATCCTCGCCGACCCCGGCGTGCGCATCGTGGTCTGCTGCGGAGCCGGCGGAGTGGGCAAGACGACCACCGCGGCGGCGTTGGCGCTGCGGGCGGCCGAGCAGCACGGCCGGCGGACGGTGGTGCTCACCATCGACCCGGCCCGCCGGCTGGCCCAGTCGCTCGGCCTGACCGAGCTGGACAACAGACCGCGCCAGGTCAAGGGCATCGACGTCGAGGCCAGCGGCGGCGAGCTGCACGCCATGATGCTGGACATGAAGCGCACCTTCGACGACGTGGTGCTCCAGCACACCGATCCGGCGAAGGCGGCGGAGATCTTCGCCAACCCCTTCTACCAGGCCATGAGCTCGACCTTCGCCGGGACGCAGGAGTACATGGCGATGGAGAAGCTGGGCCAGCTGCACGCCCGCGGCGAGTGGGACCTGATCGTGGTGGACACCCCGCCGTCCCGCTCGGCGCTGGACTTCCTCGACGCCCCGGCCCGGCTCTCCCGCTTCCTCGACGGCCGGATGCTGCGGCTGCTGCTCGCGCCGGCCCGCAGCGGGGGGCGGAGCATGTTCAGCCTCGTCACCGCGAGCTTCGGGATGTTCTCCAAGGTGGTGCAGAAGGTGATCGGCGCGCAGCTGCTCACCGACCTCTCCGGCTTCGTCGCCGCACTGGACTCGATGTTCGGCGGCTTCCGGCAGCGGGCCGAGCAGACGTACCGCATCCTGCAGGCCCGGGAGACGGCGTTCCTGCTGGTCGCCGCGCCGGAGCCGGACGCGGTCCGGGAGGCGGCCTACTTCGCCGGCCGGCTGCGCGAGGAGCGGATGCCGCTGGCCGGCCTGGTGCTCAACCGGGTGCACGAGCCGGCGGCACCGCGGCTGAGCGCCGCCGACAGCCTGGCCGCCGCCGAACGGCTGGCCACCGAGGGCGGGCACGAGGGCACCGTCGAGGCGCTGCGGGCCCACGCCGCGCTGGCCCAACAGGCGGTACGCGAGCAGCGGGTGGCGGCCCGGTTCACCGAGGCGTTCCCGGCGGTGCCGGCGGTGTCGGTGAAGGCGCAGCCCGCCGACGTGCACGACGTCGACGGGCTACGGACGATCGGCGAGGCGATCAGCCGGCGCTGAGGCGCGACGACCGACCCGCGAGACGATCAGTTGGCGGTGGTGACCAGGACCTTGTCCTTGCCGGCCTTCTCCTTGGCGTTCTTCTTCATGGCGGCCTCGAACATCTTCCGCCAGCTGGTCACCTGCGGGTGACGGCGCAGCAACGCCCGGCGTTCACGTTCGGTCATGCCACCCCACACACCGAACTCGATCCGGTTGTCGAGCGCGTCGGCCAGGCACTCGTACCGAACTGGGCAGCTCCGGCAGATCCTCTTCGCCACGTTCTGTTCGGCGCCCTGTACGAACAACGCGTCCGGGTCCCCGTTCTGACATGCCGCCAGTGACGGCCAGTCAGTGATCATGCCCATCTGTACACGTCCCCCCTTGCTGTGCCTACCGACTTCGCGCGACCAGCCCTCGAATCAACCCCCCGGTCATCCGGCCGGCCTCCCCAGGGCGGCCGGATGACGTGCGGCTGTCGCCGCCACCATCATGCTGTGTAGTTGGCCGATTACGCAACGTTGTCGGCTAAATCCATCATTCCGGACACTCCCGGCTTCCCGGGCTTTCGCCCGCCGTCTACCCGGCCGGAGTACGTGAAAACGCTGCGGCGCTCCCCCATTCGGGGGAGACTTTCGCCAGGTTCACGCAACCACGCACCAGGGCTCGTGCGTTTAGCACAACGAGGCCGGCACGCGCTGGAAATGGGGAAAGTTCCCCGCGCGCCCCTCGTTCCCTACTCGCGTACCCTGTCGAGGTGACCTGGATGCGGAAACGTGACCACAACGTGCTGACCAACGCCGCATCGCTGCTTGTCTGTGGCCTGCTGGCCGGCGTGGTGGTCGCAGCGGCGGCCTTCCCCGCGGTGGCGATGTCCGGACTGGCGGCGAAGGCGGGGGCGGAGACCTTCGGTGCCCTGCCCAAGGAGCTGACGGTGGCCCGCGCCCCGCAGATCAGCTATCTGCTCGCCGCCGACGGCAAGACGCCACTCGCCACGATGTACGACGAGAACCGCCGCGACGTGAAGCTCAAGGACATCTCGCCGCTCATGCAGAAGGCGATCATCGCGGCCGAGGACCACGACTTCTACCAGCACAACGGCGTGGACCTCAACGGCGTGGCCCGGGCGTTCGTCAACAACCAGTCCGCAACGAACTCGCGGCAGGGCGCGTCGACGCTCACCATGCAGTACGTCCGGCTGGCCATCTCGTACTCGGCGACGCACCCGGCCGACGTGGTCGCGGCGACCGAGGACACCAGCGCCCGCAAGCTGCGCGAGATGCGCTACGCGCTCCAGATCGACAAGGAGCTCACCAAGGACGAGATCCTGGAGCGCTACCTGAACATCGCCGCCTTCGGCAACGGCGCGTACGGGATCTACGCGGCCAGCCAGGTCTACTTCGGCAAGCCACCGAGCAAGCTCGACATCCAGGAGTCGGCGATGCTGGCCGGCATGGTGAAGGCACCCACCGCGTTCGACCCCACCACCAAGGCCGGTTACCCGGACGCGGTCGGGCGGCGTGACTACGTCATCCAGAACATGGTGACCATCGGCGCCATCACCCAGGAGCAGGCCGACCAGGCCAAGAAGATCAAGCTGGTGGTGAAGGACAAGCGCACCCCGAACGGCTGCGTCGCCACCAACACGCAGAGTTGGGGCTTCTTCTGCGACTACTTCTACCGCTGGTGGCTGCAGCAGGAGACGTTCGGCTCGACCTCGTACGACCGGGAACGCCGGCTGAAGAGCGGCGGCTACACCATCACCACCAGCCTCGACGTGCAGGCCCAGAAGGCCGCCGACAGGGCGGTCCGCAACCACCTGGGCGTGAACAGCAAGGCGGCCCGGATGGTCGCGGTGATCGAGCCGGGGACCGGCCGGGTACGCGCGGTCGCGGTCAACCGCAACTTCAAGATCGACGACCCGAACCACCCGCAGAACAAGCTCTCCAGCGACCCGAAGAAGGCCAAGAAGAAGATCCGGGGCAACTACCCGAACACGGTCAACCCGCTGATCACCGGTGGTCCCGGCATCACCGGCTACCAGGCGGGCTCGACCTTCAAGATCTTCACGCTGGTGGCCGCACTGGAAAAGGGCTACCCGCTCAGCTACACGATCAACGCGCAGCAGCAGTTCAAGTCCGAGTACATCATCGACTCGAGCAACCCGGCCGCCTGCAAGGGCACGCACTTCTACTGTCCGGTCAACGCCAGCAAGGCGATGGCCGGCGTGCACAACATGTGGAGCGGCTTCGGCTTCTCGGTCAACACCTTCTTCGTCGCCCTGCAACAGCAGGTCGGTGCCGAGAACGTGGTGAAGGCCGCGCAGAAGCTGGGCATCACCTTCCGCGCGTCGAGCGACGCCAAGTTCGCCGCGAACAAGGACGCCGCGCACCAGTGGGGCGCGTTCACCCTCGGTGTCTCGCAGACCACTCCGCTGGAGCTGGCCAACGCGTACGCCACCCTGGCGGCGGACGGCAAGTACTGCGAGCCGATCCCGGTGCAGGAGATCCGGGGACCGGACGGCGACAAGCTCGACATCGCCAACCCGCACTGCGAGCAGCGGATCAGCACCCAGGTGGCCCGGGCCGCGGTCGACGCCGCCCGCTGCCCGGTCGGTGACCACTCCTCCACCTCGAAGTGCAAGACCGCCACCGCGGGCAACGTCCGCCGGATCGTCAACGCCCCGGTCGCCGGCAAGTCCGGCACCACCGACTCGGAGAAGACCTCCGCCCTGGTGGCGATGACCAAGCAGTACGCGGTGGCCGGCATCGAGGCCGACCCGGACTGGCCGCAGACCACCCAGAAGATGGGCCACGACGTCCCCACCGGCATCAACCCGGCGGTGTACGAGACGCTCCGCGACGCCATGAAGGGCAAGAAGCGGATCGAGTTCACGCCGCCCAGCGGGAAGATCATCGAGGGCGACCAGCGCTCCATCCCCGACGTGAAGTGCCAGTCGATCGACACCGCCAAGTCGCGGCTGCGCGGCGCAGGCTTCGAGGTGGTGGTGGCCAGCAGCCCGGTCCCGTCCGACTGCCCGAAGGGCAGCGCCGCCGGCACCAGCCCGGACGGGCGCACCATCAAGGGCGGCGTGGTGACCATCGAGGTCAGCGCGGGCGGCGGCCAGCCGAGCGGACCAGGGACCCCGACGGATCCGACACCGGGCAGCACCAAACCCGGGCGACCACGAGGCTGATCCGGACGACGGCAAGGGCGGGCACCCCAGGTGGGGTGCCCGCCCGTTCTTCGTCGTCGGCGCGCGCCGGTCCTCGGCGGCCTCACCCGCCGCCGGTGGCCGCCGGCGCTCCGGTCAGAGGCCGAGCTGCCGGCGTACCTCGGCGGCGACCCGGCCGCCCTCGGCCCGGCCCGCCACCGCGCCCTGGGCCGCCTTCATGGCCGGGCCCATCTGCGCCTTGCCGGTGAAGCCACCGGCGGCGAGCGCGCCCCCGACCAGCTCGGCCAGCTCGGCGTCGGAGAGCTGCTTCGGCAGGTAGCGCTCCAGCACCTCGCCCTCGGCGGTCTCCTTGCCCGCCTGCTCGGCGCGACCCGCGTCGGCGAAGGCCGCCGCCGCCTCGCGCCGCTTCTTGGCCTCCTTGGTCAGCACAGCGAGCACCTCGTCGTCGCTGAGCTCGCGCTTTTCCTTGCCGGCGACCTCGGCGTTGCCGACGGCCGCGATGGCCATCCGCAGGGTGGAGGTGGTCAGCTCGTCGCGCGCCTTGAGGGCGGCGCGCATGTCGGCGGTGAGACGGTCCTTCAGCGTGCTCATGAACGGTCAAACTACCCTGGACGCCATGCGAAAGCGCACACTATTCCGGCTCGGGGCCGGGACCGTCGCCGCCGGTGCGGCCACCCTGGCGTACGCGTCGCTCATCGAGCGCAACATGTTCACCCTGCGCCGGTACGACGTACCGGTGCTCGCCACGGACGCCGAGCCGCTGCGCGTACTGCACCTGTCGGACCTGCACATGACGCCCAACCAGCGGCGCAAGCAGGACTGGGTGGCCTCGCTGGCCGCGCTCGACCCGGATCTGGTGGTGGTGACCGGGGACAACATGGCCCACCCGGACGCCGTGCCGGGCGTGCTGCGGGCCCTGCAACCGCTGCTCGACCTGCCCGGCGCCTTCGTCTTCGGCTCGAACGACTACACCGGGCCGGTCTGGAAGAACCCGTTCACCTACTTCCTCCCCGACCGGGAGTACTCCGAGGGCGTGCCGCTGCCGTACGAGGAGCTGCGGGACGTCTTCACCGGCGCGGGCTGGGTCGACCTGAACAACGCGCGAACCACCCTGAAGGCCGGCGGCCGGGAGATCGAACTGGTCGGCGTGGACGATCCGCACGTCGAGCGGGACGACTACGACGCGGTGGCCGGGCCGGTCAGCGCCGGCCCGGCCCTCTCCGTCGGCGTGGCCCACTCCCCGGAGCCCGCGGTGCTGGACCGGATGGCCGCGGACGGCTTCGGCCTGCTGCTCGCCGGCCACACCCACGGCGGCCAGGTCTGCGTACCCGGCTACGGCGCGCTGGTGACCAACTGCGGGCTGCCCCGTTCGATGGCCCGCGGGTTGCACCGCTGGCCCGGCTCGGACTCCTGGCTGCACGTCTCCGCCGGCCTCGGTACGCACCCCACCGCGCCGGTCCGGTTCGCCTGCCCGCCCGAGGCGAGCGTGCTCACCCTCATCCCCCGCTGATCTTCGGGGAAGGGGGTACCGAGTTTGACCCTCGGGGCGGGTGGGCTACTATTTGTCGGCACGCCTCGGGGTGTGGCGCAGTTTGGTAGCGCGCTTCGTTCGGGACGAAGAGGTCGTCGGTTCAAATCCGGCCACCCCGACCAGAGGTAAGAGCAGGTCAAGGCCCCTCCACGGAGGGGTCTTGATTCGTTTCCGGGCTCGACCGTGCCCTGTCTGGACCGGTGCGGTCGTCCGGCGCCCCGGGGCCTCCGGCCGGACCGCGCCCTCGGCTTGCGGTGTTCCGGGGTGTCACCGAGCGCCGGCACCCCGCCTTGCCGCATCGCGAGTCGATCAAGCGGGGCACCCCGGATCGGCGCACGGTGCTGTGCCGGCCACCCGACGCCTTGGACGCGCGGCGGCGAGACACCCTAGGATCGCCGATCATGGGGGACGGTGCGGTGGTGCTGTGGGTGCACGGTGGCGGTTGGCATTCGCGCGAGGACACGGACGTGTCGTTGTTCGAGAATCTCGGCCTGCGGCTGGTGCACGCCCGTTACCGGCTCAGCGGCGAGGCGACCTGGCCCGCGCAGCTCGACGACCTGCGTGCCGAGGCCCGCGCCGCCCTCGTGCCGGGGATTCCGCTGGTCGTGGCCGGGGCTTCGGCCGGTGGACACCTCGCCCTGCACCTCGGCCTGCGCGGGGTGGACCGGCCCGGCGACGTCGACGCGGTGTTGGCCTTCGAGCCCCCGGTCGATCCGCTCGCCCCGGACTGGCCCCGGGCCCGCGCCGAGGGGAACCCGTGGCACCAGTTGCTCGGACACGTACCCGCGCCCGGCGATGCGGGCACCCTCGACTGCGCGGTCACGTCACACCTCGGCGCCGGCACCCCGGTGCTGCTCGCGCACGGCGCGAACGACCTTGCCGTGCCGCCCACCCAGACGCTCGGCCTGGCCACGGCGCTGCTGGCCGCCGGTCACCCGACGCAGCTCATGATCACCGATACCGGGCACGGCCAACTCGATCTCCACCGTCCCGATGTCGGCGCGTTCGTGCAGCGCTTCCTCGCCCACCGGGGCTACCTCTGAACCGTGGACGGTGCACGCCTCGGGAGTGGTGCCGGAAGCCGTACCGAGAGAAGTCGCGTAGCTGGGGTCGTGGTCGCGGGAGCACGTGGCCAGGCTGCGGGCAGCGTACGGGCTGCTCCGGTGGCCTGGCACGGCGCCGGGACGCTGCTCCGCCCGTCCTGAGCGGCCCGCGCCGGGCGGCGGCGGGGCCGGCTCAGTCGTGCAGTTCGGTGCGGGCGACCTCGGCGAACGCGGCGGTCAGGTAGCCGCCCAGCGGGCGGCCGGCGGCGGCCAGCAGGTCGGCGACGAGCAGCGGGGCATGCCCAGCGATCGCGGCCGGGTCGGGTGGCGCATCGTCGTCGGACGGGTCGTACACGCCGAGCGCACCGGCCAGCAGCACCAGCAGCACGTGCGGGTCGACGTCGGGCCGCCACGCGGCTGTGGACCGCACGCAGCGCTCCAGCACCCGCCGGACGTCGTCGCCGTCCAGCCCGTCCGGGTGGGTCTCCTCCAGCAGCAGCCGCACCACCCCGCCGAGCACCAGGCCGGCGCGGTCGGCGGCGGTGAGCCGTACGACCGCCGGCCCGTACGCCTCGGCGTCCCGCTCGTGGGCGGCGGCGACCGCCTCGGCGGCCGCATCGGCGATCTCCCGGGCGGGTGCGGGCAGGTGTCGCCAGGTCGTGGTCACCGGGCCAGCATGGCAGACGGCGTGTGCTTGCTCACCCACCGGCTCTGCCCAGCGCAGCAGGGGCGGTAATCCGCTCGCGGGTTGTCAGACCTTACGCGGACAATCCAGCCATGCTGCGCCGCGCCCTACCTGCCCGCCCGGAAGCCCGTCGGATCCTGATCGGCACCCTGCTGTCGGCCGTCGGGCGCGGCCTGACCCTGCCGTTCCTCTTCATCTACCTCACCGACGTCCGCGGCCTGACCGACAACCAGGCCGGCCTGGTGATCGGCTGGTTCGGCGCGGTGACCCTCGTCCTGTCCCCGCTGGGCGGGACGCTGATCGACCGGTTCGGCGCCCGCCGGGTGGTGCTGCCCGGCCTGTTGGTCGAGGCGGTCGGCACGGCCTCGCTCGCGCTGGTCCACTCCGTCGGGACGGCGTTCGCGGTCAGCACGCTGATCGCGGTCGGCGGCTCGGTGCTCTGGTCCGGCCAGACCACGATCCTCGCCTCGCTGACCGGCGACGGCGAGCGGCAGCGGGTGTTCGGTCTCCAGTTCGCCCTGCTCAACCTCGGCATCGGGATCGGTGGCCTGATCTCGGGCGCAATCGTCGACGTGGCCCGCCCGGTCACTTTCCAGGCCATCTACCTGCTGGACGCGCTGAGCTACCTGACGCCGGGCCTGATCCTGCTGACCCTGCCGCACGTCGGGCACCGGCTGGCGCAGGCCCGGGAGGCCGGCGCCGGGCGGGCGACCGGGGGGTACCTCACGGTGCTGCGGGACCGGCCGTTCCGGCGCCTGGTCCTCTTCGGCCTGGTGCTCACCACCTGTGGATACGCGCAGATCGAGGTGGGCTTCACCGCCTACTCGGTGCGGGTGGTGGAGGTGACGCCCCGGGTGGTGGCCTGGGCTCTCGCCTGCAACACCGTGATGATCGTGCTCTCCCAGCTGCTGGTGATCCGCCGGATGGAGGGGCGCAGCCGGACCGGTGCGCTCGCCGCCGTGGGCGCGGTCTTCGCCACCGCGTGGCTGGTCCTCGGCGCGGCCGGCGTGATCGGCACGGGCAACGCGCTGCTCGCCGCGCTCGGCGTGGTGGCCTGCTCAGCCATCTTCGGCTTCGGCGAGACGATGCTGTCACCGGTGATGCCGGCGCTGACCAACGCCCTCGCCACCGACGAGCTGCGTGGCCGCTACAACGCGATGAGTTCGATGATCTTCGGGATCAGCGGGATCATCGGCCCGGTCACCGCCGGCCCGCTGATCGGCGCCGCGCACGGGCGGCTCTGGGTGGCGGTGGTGGTCGGGGGTTGCCTGACCGCCTCGGCGCTGGCCCTGTCGCTGCGTCGGCTGCTCACCCCCGCCCAGGACGGCCGCCTGACCGCCGACCTGGTCGCCCGGGAGCCGGCGGCGGTCTCGGTCTGACCCGGCGTCGGGCGGGCGGCGCGTGCGGGCCGCCCGCGGCGGGCAGGCCGGTACGCGAACGGGCCCCGGAGCGGATGCTCCGGGGCCCGTCGTCGTGCCGGGTCCGCGTCAGGCGGCGGGGACCTCGGCGGTGGTCTGGATCCGGTCCAGCGCCGGCGGGGAGACCGGCGACTTCTCGGTCAGGTACGCGGTGAAGGCGTCCAGGTCGATCATGCCGGTGACGGCGTTCGTGCCACCGGTGAGGACGCTGAAGCCGTCACCACCGCCGGAGAGGAAGTTGTTCACCGTGACCCGGTAGGTCGCGGTGTCGGTGACCGGGGTGCCGTTGATGGTGAGGCTGCCCCGGACCACCCGGCTGCCGCTGCACGGGTCGCCGGCGGCGGCGGTGGTGCCGTTGGTGTCGACGACGTAGTGCACGGTCGAGGACGCGTACAGCACGCGGGCGACGGTGAACTGCTGCTCCAGCAGGCAATAGAGCTGGGCGCCGGTCAGGTCCAGGGTCACCAGGTTGTTGGTGAACGGCTGGACGGTGAACGCCTCGGCGTAGGTGACCGGGCCGGCGTCAAGGTCGGCGCGGACACCACCGGGGTTCATGAACGCGGCGACTGCGTTCTGCTCGTTGTCGGTGGCGGCGAGCTGGGCGTCGGCGATCAGGTTGCCCAGCGGCGACTCACCGGTCTGGTACGTCGGCTTGCCGTTGGCGTCGACCCCGGTCTGGTACAGGTTCTCCTGGGTCTTGGTGATCGCGGTGGTGGTCTCGCCGACCACCTTGTCGGCCACCGGGCCGAGCGCGGTCTTGTACCGGTTGATCAGCTCGGTGCTGGCCGGGTCCTTCGGGACGTCCCGGGTGACCACGACGTTGTTCGCCGAGGCGCTGACGATGTCCTTGGTACGTCGGTCGATCTTCAGGTCGATGTCGGTGACCAGGCGGCCGAAGGAGCTGGCGCTGGTGACCAGCTTGCCGTTGATGTTGCAGTTGTACGCGGCGTGGGTGTGGCCGCTGACGATCACGTCGATGGCCGGGTCCATCCGGTTCGCGATGTCGACGATCGGGCCGCTGAACCCGGTGCAGTCGTTGATGCCGCCGCCGTTCTGCACGCCACCCTCGTGCAGCAGCACGACGATGGCCTGCACGCCCTTGGCCTGCAGGATGCGGGCGTACTTGTTGGCGGTGTCCGCCTCGTCGGCGAAGGACAGGCCGGCGACGCCCTGCTGGCTGACGATCTGCGGGGTGCCCTCCAGGGTCATCCCGATGAAGCCGATCTTGACGCCGTCGATCTTCTTGATGCCGTAGGGCGGCAGCAGGGGCTGGCCGGTGGCGGTCTTGAAGGCGTTCGCCGACAGGTACTGGAACTTGGCGCCCTCGAACGGGGTGCCGTCGGCGCAGCCGTCCACCGGGTGGCAGCCGCCGTTCTGCATCCGCAGCAGCTCGGTGGCGCCCTCGTCGAACTCATGGTTGCCGACGCTGGTGAACTCGAGCCCGGCGAGGTTCATCTCCTCGATGGTCGGCTCGTCGTGGAAGGCCGCGGAGAGCAGCGGGGAGGCGCCGATCAGGTCACCGGCCGCGACCGTGACGGTGTGCTCCCGCTCCTCCTCGGTGGCGCCCCGCAGCATGTTGAGCTGGGTGGCCAGGTATTCCGCACCGCCGGCGGCCTGCCCGGCGATGGTGCCGCTGGAGCCGCTCGGGGGCTCCAGGTTGCCGTGGAAGTCGTTGAGGGCGAGCAGCTTGACGTCGACCGGCTTCGGGTCGGCCTCGGCCTGGTTGGGGTTGACGGCGACCGCGGTGAACGCGGTCGCGGCGAGCGCGGCCAGGCCGACGGCGGCCCGACGCATCCCGGGGACGGACATGGAACTCCTCGTGAGATTCGGCGCGTGGCTGTCCGGACGATGGTTCGCCCGGCGACCCTGATCCGTGCCGTGACAGGGGTCGTCGCGAGGGCGGCTGTCGGGGGAACGCCGCCCTGCCGGGGCAAGCTTCTCATCCACCGGGCGATCGGTCGACCGAGGCGGCACCGCAGAATCATGAATTGGCAGGCCGACCCGTAGCGGTATGCCGGACGAGTCCGATATGACGGGCAGGTGAATTCCTTCACGGCCCCCCGCTGTCACAGGTCTCGGTTAGAAAGTAGCCATGACGTCGAACGGGACCACCTGGACGGTGGGCAGGGTGCGGTCCGCCGACGGCACCGCCATCGCCTACGAGTCCGCCGGGGAGGGCCCGCCGATCGTTCTGGTCGGCGGGGCCTTCAACGACCGGAGCACCACCCGTCCGCTGGGCGCCGCCCTGGCGTCCGACTTCACGGTGTACGGCTACGACCGGCGGGGTCGGGGCGGCAGTGAGGACACCGGGCCGTACGCGGTGCAGCGGGAGATCGAGGACGTGGCGGCCCTGATCGAGCGGGCGGGCGGCACGGCGTATCTCTACGGCCTGTCGTCGGGGGCGATCCTGGCCGCGTACGCGACGGGCGAAGGGCTGCCGGTGACCGGGCTGGCGCTCTTCGAGCCGCCGTTCCAGGCCGGCCCGCACGGGGGCAGCAAGCCGGGGCTGTCCGACCGGCTGACCGAGCTGGTCTCCGCCGGCCGACGGAGGGACGCCGTCGAACTGTTCCTCACCGACGCGGTCGGCGTGCCGGCCGAGGCGGTCGCCGGGATGCGCGGCGCACCGGAGTGGTCCTGGATGGAGGGGTTGGCGCACACCCTGGCGTACGACACCACGGTCACCGGGGACGGCGCCCTGCCCGCCGGCCGGCTCGCCGCGATCACCGTCCCGACCGTGGTGCTGGACAGCACCGGCAGTCCGGAGTGGTTGCGGGACGCGGCCGCGGCGACCGCCGGGGCGATTCCCGGCGCCACCCACCTCAGCCTGGCCGGCGGCTTCCACGAGGTGCCACCCGAGGCCCTGGCCCCCGCGCTGCGCGACGCGCTGCTCGGCTGAGGGCCACGAGCGCGCGGCGCCGGCTCCGAGGGACGAGGAGCCGGCGCCGCGGGTCGTTCCATGTCATCGGGAACCATTACGCATGACAACCTCTGACCCGGCAAATACATCCCTCGGGACGATCGGGCGCACCCGAAAGTTGATCACGCGGCGACGACCCGGCATCGGAATCCCACTGTCCGAACTCGACCATCGGGCCGAGAGTGCGGCAGCCCGCGCCGCCCGGTCGATCCGTCGGGCCCCGGAGGACCATACTGGGCGTCCGAATTGGAGCAGAGGTGAGAATCCCTGCTCGGTCTCCAGGTCCACCTGAACGAGGTGGTCCTCGACATCACCGCGCAGCAGGGTGCGGGCAGCCTGCTCTGCGCGGTCGCCGGCGTGTTCCAGGGCACCGGCGGCACGGGGGGCGCCCTGAACGGGCTGGTCGCCCTGCTCAACCGGATCCTCTCCATCCTCTGACCCCACCCGGTCACGGGAGCTGACGGCGAGCCGTCGGGACGCGTTCCCGGCGGCCCCGCCGCGTCCGGACGCCAGGACCGACCGCCCCCGCCACCACCCGCCGGAGCCGGGCCCGGGACCAGTGGCCGCGTACGCCCGGCCGGCCGGCCAGGTAGGCGGTGATCCGGCCGGCGTCCCAGCCGTGCGCCTCGCGCAGCCCTCGGACCAGCGTCCCCAGGTAGACCGGGGCGGGCGCGGTCCACTCCACCTCGGCCGCCCGCACCGGCGCGGTGAAGGTGAGCATGGGCAGGCCGTCCCGCGTGCCGACCCGGAGCAGGGTCTCGTAGCGGCCCGGGCCCAGGGTGGCCCGACCGCGCGCCGCCGCCGCGTGGACCAGGTCGAGGTCCGCGCCGGGTGGCCGGTACATCTCCTGGGCGGCGATGTCGGCGAACTGCTCGGCCGTCACCAGGTAGCCGCGCACCGCCGCCCGCCCGGGCAGCTCCGGGTCGTAGAACGCCATCCCGCCGGTCCAGGCCCGTGACTCGCCGGCGAAGTAGACCCCGCCGGGGACCAGCGCCGGAACGGCTCGGCGCGGTGGCCGACAGTCCCGACAGCCCGGGTACGTGCGCAACCCGCCGGACGGGCGTCCCCCGGCGAGGTACCGCAGCAGCCGCGCGGAGTGCAGGTTCGACCCGTACGCGACGTACCAGAGCCGGTCCATCCGGTCAGAACCCGCAGGTCCGTCCGGCGGCATGGCTCACCTGGACGGTGTGCGTGACACAACCGCCGTCGCTCACCTGGTGCAGCAGGAAGCCGGTCGGCTCGGCGACCATCCAGATCTCCGGATCGTCGGTCATGGTCAGGCTCACCTGCATCCAGGTGCTCGGCGCGGTGGTCAGCACCGTGCCGGCGAAATTGCCGGTCACCGCCCGGTGCAGGTGGCCGGCGGCGACGCGTACGACGTGGGGGTGGCGGCTGATCACCGCGGCGAACGTATCGGCGTCGGTGAGCCGGATCGCGTCCATGGCCGGGATGCCGACCGCGACCGGGGGATGGTGCAGGCACACGACGGCGGGCACCTCGGGGCGGCCGGCGAGCACCCCGTCGAGCCAGCCGAGCTGCTCATCGCCGAGCCGCCCGGCGTGGTCCCCGGGGGCGAGGGAGTCGAGCATCACGACCGTGACGTCCGGGTGGTCGACGTGGTAGTAGGCCGAGAAGCCACCGCCCAGGTACGGGGTGCCGCCGAAGGCGTCGAGCAGCGACTCCCGGTCGTCGTGGTTGCCGGCGGCGAGGTGCACCGGCAGCGGGAACCGCCCGATGATCTCGCGGAGCGCGACGTACTCGTCGGGACGGCCGTTGTCGACCAGGTCACCGGTGATCACCACGCAGTCGGGACGGGGGCGCAGGGCCAGCACCCGACCGAGGGCCCGGTGCAGCCCGGTGGCCTGCTCGGCGGCGCGCGGTCCGGTGGTCACGTGCGGGTCGCTGAGCTGGGCGATGAGCATCGAACGCCTCCTCGGGACCGGGACCCCCACGCTATCGCCGACCGCCCCCGCCACGCGGCCCGGGCGCATCCACAGGCCGCGTCCACACCCTGTGGATAGCACATGTGTACGAAGGCCGACGAGCCGTCCGCTGAGTACCCTTGATCGCACCCCTCCCCCTCCGACCAGGAACGACGTGGATCACGAGCGAGTCGTCCGAGACGTCACGGTCCGCCTGCCGATGGCGTCGACCGCGCTGGAGGCGTGTCAGTGGACGACCACCGCGCTCGCCCGGTACACCCCCGCGACCATCTCGGTCCTGCTCCAGGTCCACGACCGGCTCCGCTGCGTCGCGGCCACCGGCGCCTGGCAGGTCTTCTCGACGGTGCCGCCCAAGACCGGCATCGTCGGCCGGGTGTACGCCTCGGGCGAGGCGGCCGTCGTCGCCGACGTCACCAGCGACCCCGACTACCTGCCGGTACGCCCCGACGTGACGGCCGAGATCTGCGTACCGGTGCTGGACCCGGCGGGGCGCGCGCTCGGCGTGCTCGACCTGCAGTGGAGCGGCCCGGTCGAGGTGGAGCGCTGGCGGGAGACCGCGCAACGGGTGGCCGGGCAGCTGGGCGCCCGGATCATGATGCTCGGCGGCCCGCCGGCGGAGAGCCGCAGCGAGAAGCTGCTCCGGTACGCCGCCGCGATGACCGCCGCCCCCACCGACTGGGATCTGATGGCCGCCGCGATCACGGCGGCCCGGGACGTCTCGGGGCTCTCCGCCGCCGTGCTGCTCCTCACCGGCCGGCGCGGACCCCGCCTCGGTGCGCCCACCGACCCGCCGGGTGAGCTGGAGTCGCGGGTCCGGGCCGAGCTGACCGGGGCCGGACCCGACGCGCTCGGCCGCATGATCGCCCGGGCACACCGGAACGGCTCGGCGTACACGCTCGGCGAGGCGGGGCATCCGCCGACCGAGGACTACCTGCCGCTCGCCCGGGCCGGGGCACGCACCCTGGCGGCGGTGCCGGTCGGGCCGCCGGACGGCGGTGGCCTGCTGCTGATCGCCGACGAGCGGCTGCTGCGCCCCGACCCGACCACGGTCAACCTGATGGAGCTGCTGGCCGGGCAGGCGTGGACCTGCCTCGACCGGCTGCGTACGCTCGCCCGGCTGCGCGAGCAGGCCAGCTCCGACCCGCTCACCGGGCTGCGCCACACCGGACCGTTCGGCCAGCGGATCGCGAGCGCCACTCCGGGGCGTACGGCCCTGCTGGCGATCGACGTGGACGGGTTCAAGGACGTCAACGACACGTACGGACACCAGGCCGGGGATCGGCTGCTGGTGGGGCTGGCCCGGGCGCTGGAAGGGGCGCTGCGGCAGGGCGACGAGCTGTACCGGACCGGGGGCGACGAGTTCGTCGCGGTGATCGAGGTGAGCCGCCCGGAGGAGGCGGTACGGATCGCCGAGCGGCTGACCGAGGCGGCCCGGCGTACCGGCCGGACCATCAGCGTCGGTGTCGCCCTGCCCGGCCCCGGTGAGACGCCGGAGCGCACCCTCCGCCGCGCCGATCAGGCCCTCTACGCGGTCAAACGCCAGGGCCGCGACGGCGTCCGCCTGGCCGCCGCCTGATCCCCACCCGCACGACACGAACTCCTTTCGGGCCTGGTCACGCTCGCCGAGTCACGGAGACACCGAGCGGAGGCCGCGGGACGGGCGTTCGAGGCCGCCACGATTACGGGCGGGTCAGCTCCTTGGCGAGCAGCTCGGCGATCTGGGCGGTGTTGAGGGCGGCACCCTTGCGGAGGTTGTCGCCGGTGACGAAGAGGTCGAGGGCGCGCGGATCGTCCACCGCCCGGCGGATGCGCCCGACCCAGGACGGGTCGGTGCCCACCGCGTCGATGGGCATCGGGAACTCGCCCGCCGTCGGGTCGTCGACCAGGATCACGCCGGGCGCGTTGCGCAGCGCCTCCCGGGCGCCCTCGGCGTCCACCTCGGTGGCGAAGACCGCGTGCACGGCGACCGAGTGGCCGGTCACCACCGGCACCCGTACGCAGGTGGCGGAGACCTTGAGGTCGGGCAGCCCGAGGATCTTGCGCGACTCGTTGCGCACCTTCAGCTCCTCGGACGACCAGCCGCCGTCGGCCAGCGAGCCCGCCCAGGGCACCACGTTGAGCGCCAGCGGGGCCGGGAACGGGCCCAGCTCGTCGCCGACCGCCTGCCGCACGTCGCCGGGACGGGAGCCGAGCACCCGGTCCCCGGCGACCTTGCCGAGCTGGGCGTGCAGCGCGTCCGCACCGGCCTGCCCCGCCCCGGACGCCGCCTGGTACGAGGCGAGCACCAGCTCGCGGAGCCCGTACTCGCGGTGCAGCGGGGCGATCGCCACGATCATCGCCAGGGTGGTGCAGTTGGCGTTGGCGATGATCCCCTTGGGCCGGTTGCGCACCTGATCCGGGTTGATCTCCGGTACGACCAGCGGCACGTCCCGGTCCATCCGGAAGGCGCCGGAATTGTCCACCACCACCGCGCCCCGGGACACCGCGACCGCCGCCCACTCCGCGGAGACCTCGTCCGGCACGTCGAACATCGCCACGTCGACGCCGTCGAACGCCTCGGGCGTGAGCGCCTGGACGGTCAGCTCCTCGCCCCGGCACTGCACCCGCCGCCCGGCCGACCGTTCGGAGGCGAGCAGCCGGATCTCACCCCAGACGTTGCGGCGCGAGGAGAGGAGCTGGCACATCACCGTGCCGACGGCACCGGTCGCCCCGACCACGGCGAGGGTGGGCAGCGACGCCATGCCGGCTACCGCCCGGTGCCCGCGTAGACCACGGCCTCGGTGTCGCCGCCCAGGTCGAAGGCGTCGTGGATGGCCCGGACCGCCTCGTCCAGGTCGGTGTCCCGGCAGACCACGGACACCCGGATCTCGGACGTGGAGATCATCTCGATGTTGACCCCGGCCGCGCCGAGGGCCGCGAAGAAGCCGGCCGCGACGCCGGGGTGCGAGCGCATGCCGGCACCGATCAGGGACACCTTGCCGACGTGGTCGTCGTAGAGCAGGCCCTTGAACTTGACCGACTCCTGAATCTTGCTGAGCGCGGCCATCGCGGTCGGGCCGTCGGTCTTGGGCAGCGTGAACGAGATGTCGGTGCGCCCGGTGCCCTCGGTGGACACGTTCTGCACGATCATGTCGATGTTGATCTCGGCGCCGGCCACGGTCTCGAAGATCTTCGCGGCGGCGCCCGGCTCGTCGGGCACCCCGACAATGGTGATCTTCGCTTCGCTGCGGTCGTGGGCGACCCCGGTGATCAGTGCCTGTTCCACGGGAAGGTCCTCCATCGATCCGGTGACCATGGTGCCGGTGTTGGTCGAGTATGACGAACGGACGTGGATCGGCAACCCCGCGCGCCGGGCGTACTCGACGCTGCGCAGGTGCAGCACCTTGGCGCCGCAGGCGGCCAGCTCCAGCATCTCCTCGTAGGTGATGTTCTTGATGTGCCGGGCGTTCGGCACGATCCGCGGGTCGGCGCTGAAGACGCCGTCCACGTCGGTGTAGATCTCGCAGACGTCCGCGGCGAGCGCAGCGGCGAGCGCCACGGCGGTGGTGTCCGACCCGCCCCGCCCCAGGGTCGTGACGTCCTTGGTGTCCTGCGAGACACCCTGGAAGCCGGCCACGATGACCACCGCGCCCTCGTCCAGCGCGCCCTTGAGCCGCCCCGGTGTGACGTCGATGATCCGCGCCTTGCCGTGCACCGAGGTGGTGATCACGCCGGCCTGCGAGCCGGTGAACGAGCGGGCCTCGTACCCGAGGTTGTGGATGGCCATGGCGAGCAGTGCCATGGAGATCCGCTCCCCGGCGGTGAGCAGCATGTCCAGCTCGCGGCCGGGCGGCAACGGGCTGACCTGGTTGGCCAGGTCGAGCAGCTCGTCGGTGGTGTCCCCCATCGCGGAGACCACCACGACCACGTCGTCGCCGGCCTTGCGGGCGGCGACGATGCGCTCGGCCACCCGCTTGATCCGCTCGGCGTTGGCGACGGAGGACCCGCCGTACTTCTGCACCACGAGTGCCACGACGGTGCACTCCCTCCCAGCGACGACCCTGAGCGTGCCGACGCCGCCGGGTTCCGGTCCGGCGGCGCGTGTCAGACCACCCCAGGGTATCGGGCGGCGCGCGGTGCCGGGCCGGGTGATCCCACCATCCGGCCCGGCGTGGGGCGGCTCACCAGGGACGGACGCGCCGGCCACGAATGCCGCGACACGCCGGCAGGGCAGCCGTACGGCGGGCTCCCCGGAGCCGTGCGCGCACCGCAGAATGTCACGGTGCACGCTCACCTCCGCGCGGGCCGGCGACTGACCGGCGTTCTGGCGATCACCCTGTCGGCGCTGCTGGCCGCCTGCACCGCCGACCCGCCGGCACCGGCCCCGACCAGCACCGCCGACGTCGCCCCGGCCGAGGTGGACGCCGCCCGCGACGAGCTGGCCGCGCTGGCCGCCGCCGCCCAGGACCGGCACCTGACCGCCACCTACACCTTCGCCACCGCGGACGGGCCGGACCGGACGGTCACGGTGACCAGCGCGAAAGACGACACCTGGCGGGTGGACGTGCCCGGCTGGGGGCGGGGCGGCACGGTGGACGTCTCGCTCGCCGCGACCGCGGACGGGCTGTTCCAGTGCGCGCTCCCGTCGGCCGGACACTCCGCGCCGCCGAGCTGCGTACGCCTCGGCGACCCGGACGACAGCGTGCCGCGGAAGCTGGATCCCCGGGTGCAGCACCCGTTCACCGACTGGCTGGAGGTGCTCACCGACCGCCGGGCGCCGCTGGCGGTCTCGCCCGCCGAGCCGCCGCCCGGCGCGGCCGGCGAGTGCTACTCGGTCGAGTCGACCTCGGCCTCGCTGAACGCCCCGCTGGACGTGGGCATCTACTGCTACCGGCCGGACGGCACGCCGAGCGCGGTGCGGGCCGCGTTCGGCACGCTGCGGCTGGCCGGCGAGCCGGGTCCGGCGCCGGCCACGGTGCAGCTGGCCGGGCCGGTCGTCGACGGCGATCCGGTCGGGCGGGAGGCACCGACGCCGGACGACAGTTCCAGCGCGGGAACGCCCTGACCGGGTTGTCCGTTACGGGTGCTCTCAGACACATCTGACCCACCCGCCCGAGCGGACGAAACCCCCATCGGGGACGCTTCACCACATGGCCGATCTCACACCGCTGCTCGCCTTCCGCTGGAGTCCACGGGCCTTCGACCCGGACGCAGAACTCACCGGGGACGAGGCGGCCTCCCTGCTGGAGGCCGCCCGCTGGGCACCGTCGGCCGGGAACGCGCAGCCGTGGCGATTCGCCCTCGGCCACCGACAGGACGAGACCTGGAAGCGGATCCTCATCAGCCTGCCGGAACGCGACCAGGACTGGGCCCGGCACGCCTCCGCCCTGGTGGTCGGCGCACACGTCGGTGACTCCGACGCCGGCGGCCACGAGCGGGCCGCGTACGACCTGGGCCAGGCGGTCGCCCACCTGACGGTGCAGGCCGGCGCGCTCGGGCTGCACGTGACTCAGGTCAGCAACTTCGACCGCGGCGGTCTCGCCACCGAACTGGACCTGTCGGCCGGGATCCGGCCCCTGGTGGTGGCGGCCGTCGGCCGCCTCGGCGACCCGTTCGCTCTCCCCGCCGACCTCCGCGACCAGGAGACCGCCCTGCGCCGTCGTCACCCCCTGGCCGCGCTCCTCCTCCCCTGACCCTCGGCCACTCGGGACCCCCGGCGTTGATCGACTCGGGGTGCGCCCATGCCGGTGGCTCCCGGCGTCAGGACAGCGCGGGTTGCCGCAACCCGGGCGGAGCCGGCCGGCGCGGGGACGGCCGGGCGGGCGAGACGGCCGCGCGGAGCGGGCGGCTGAGGGGTCAGGTGCCACGGGCGGCGCCGAGGAGGGCCATGCCGACCTCGGTGTTGCGGTAGAGGACGTGCCGGCCCTGGCGGGACCGGGCGACCAGGCCCGCGGCGTGCAGCGCGGACAGGTGCTGCGACACGTTCCCGCAGGACATCCCGGTACGTCGGGCCAGGTCGGTGGTGGTGGCCGCCGAATCCAGCAGGTGCAGCAGCGCGGCCCGACCGGAACCGACGACCCGGGCCAGCGAATCACCGGGCGCGGCGGCCACCGCCTCCCAGAGCGTGCCCACCGCGCGGACCGGGTACGTGCCGGCGGGCGGCGAGTCCTCCAGCAGGTTCCACAGCACCCGGCGGTCGGTGAAGACGCCCGGGTTGAGCGCCAGCCCGCGCCCGCCCAGGTCGAAGTCCCGCTCGAACGGATCGTCGCTGACCACCCGGTCGCCGAGCCAGCGCAGGCTCGGGTGGAGCTGGCCGAAGAGCCGGCCGGCGCCATTGTCGGCGAGCTGGGTCGCGCGGTGGGCGACGTCCGCCTCCAGCAGCGCACGCATCCGGGGCCAGTCCGGGGCGACGGCCTCGTCGTACCAGACCCGCACAGCGGTGACGAGCTGCGGCAGCAGCCCTCGCGGGTCGCCGAGCAGGGCCCGTCCGAACGGGCTCAGCGGCCGCTTCGGAGTGGTGGCGAGCAGGTCCCGGACCACCACCTCCGGCGGCGTGGCGGCGATCTGGTCGAGCTGCTCGGCCAGCTCCACGTCGGGCCGGGGCGCCGCCGGGGTGAGGAAGTCGGGCAGCCAGCAACGAGGGCGGGTCAGCTCCACCAGCGGCCGTACCCGGACGGCCACCTCCGGCCGGCGGAGCGTCACCCGGGCCCGGTCGACCCAGGGCAGGTGCACGGCGTGCCGGACGGGATCGTCCAGCGCCCACATGCTGGAGACCGTCTCCCACACCGGTGAGACGGTGAACCGCACCCCCGCGACATCGGCCGGCTCGAACCGCAACTCGGACACGCGCACCCCCGAGAATTCGCCTCAGCCTAAAAGGCTCGACAGGGCCGTGGGGGGCACGCTTGGCTCACCGGCCATGGGGGCCAGTGACGCCATCCGCACCGCCGTCCGGCACGTCGTACCGCCGGCCGGCCTGACCCGCGCCCTGGCCGTGCAGGCCATGGTGTACGCCGTCGGCCACGGTCTCTTCCAGGCCGGCAGCGCGGTCTTCTTCACCCGGGCGCTGGGGCTCAGCCCGGCCCAGGTGGGTCTCGGCCTCTCGCTGGCCGCCGGGGTGTCCCTGCTCGGCACCGTGCCACTGGGCGCCCTCACCGACCGGTACGGCTCGCAGGGGGTCTGGCTGGTCGGCCTGCTCGTCGAGGCGGCCCTCTTCGCGTCGTACCCGTTCGTGGGGGGCTTCGCCGGGTTCCTCGCCGTGGTGGCCGCGCTCGCCGTGGTGGACGCGGCGACCGGCGTGGCCCGGCAGGTCTACTCGATCAACGTGCTGCCGCCGGAGGAGCGGGTGACCGCGCTGGCGTACCAGCGCTCGTCGCTGAACGTCGGCTTCGGGCTGGGCGCGGTGATCAGCGGCGTGGTGCTGGCCCTCGACACCACCGCCGCCTACCGGGGAATGGTCTGGTTCAACGGAGCGATGCTGCTGGTCACCGCGGTCTTCGTCGGCCGGCTGCCCCGCGTGCTGCCCGGGCAGCCGGGGAGCACGCAGCGGGCCAGCCGGCTGGCGGTCTTCCGGGACCGGCCGTTCCTGGCGGTGGCGCTGCTGTCCGGGCTGCTCGGTTCGCACGGCACGCTCTATCTGGTGGTGCTGCCGCTCTGGATGCTCAGCCACACCGACGCGCCCCGCGCGCTGATCGCCGCGCTGGTGCTGCTGAACACGGTCCTCGCGGTGCTGCTCCAGGTCCGGGCCAGCCGGGGTGCCGACACCACCACCGGCGCCGCCCGGGCGCTGCGCGGCGGCGGCCTGCTGATCGCGCTCTTCTGCCTGGTCCTGCCGTTGTCGGCGGTGACCGACGGGGTGGTGACCGTCGGGGTGCTGGTGGCCGCGGCCGTGGTACTGACCCTCGCCGAACTGGTCCAGTCGGCGGGCATGTGGGGCATCACCAGCACCCTGCCGCCGGCCGCGCACCGCGGCGCGTACGTGGGCGCGTTCCGGCTCGGTGGCCAGTTGCAGTACCTGGTCGCCCCGGCGGGCCTGACCGCGCTTGGCGTCAGCACCGGTGGTTGGGGCTGGTTCCCGCTGGCGGCGCTCTTCGCCGTCGCCGCCCTGGCGGCGGTGCCGTTGGTGGAGTGGGCCGCGCGCCGCCCCCGGCTGGGCGAGGCGACCCCGGAACCCGAGCGGGTGACTCCGGTCCCATAGTCCGGACCTGCCTTCCCACGGCCCGTCCCACCACGTAGGGTGACCCTGTCATGTGGCGGGCGTACCTTCTCCTTGGCTGCCGCGACGAGGCCTGACCGGCCGGCACCTCGTCGCGGAGTTGAACCGCGCCGTCCAGCACATCCGAACTTCCCATCGGCACCCGGCACCGTCGCCGGGCATCTGCGCCGACACCTTCCGATCTGCTGACGCCACATGTTCCAAGGAGCACACCCGAGATGGCTCAACCCGTCACCGACGCTGAGACCGATCCGATCGCCCGGCAGCGCCCCAGCCGGATGCCGTTCCACCGTTACCTGCCGTACGACCAGCAGTTCCGGATCGACCTGCCGGAACGTGCCTGGCCGACCCGCCGGGTCGAGACCGCCCCACGCTGGTGCGCGGTGGACCTCCGCGACGGCAACCAGGCCCTGATCGACCCGATGTCCCCGGAGCGCAAGCGCCGGATGTTCCAGCTGCTCGTGCAGATGGGTTA
The DNA here is from genome assembly GCF_047200535.1 of Micromonospora mangrovicola. NCBI lineage: Bacteria > Bacillati > Actinomycetota > Actinomycetes > Micromonosporales > Micromonosporaceae > Micromonospora > Micromonospora mangrovicola. The sequence goes on from NZ_JBJZOG010000032.1 coordinate 58,555, forward strand.
CAAGGAGATCGAGGTCGGTTTCCCGTCGGCCAGCCAGACCGACTTCGACTTCGTACGGCAGCTGATCGAGCAGGACCTGATCCCGGAGGACGTCACCATCCAGGTGCTGACCCAGTGCCGGGAGCACCTGATCGAACGGACCTTCGAGTCGCTGCGCGGCGCCCGCCGGGCCATCGTGCACTTCTACAACTCCACCTCGACCCTCCAGCGCCGGGTGGTCTTCGGCCTGGACCGGGACGGCATCACCGACATCGCCGCCCAGGGTGCCCGGCTCTGCCAGAAGTACGCGGAGATCCACACCCCGGACACCGACATCCACTACGAGTACTCGCCGGAGTCGTACACCGGCACCGAGCTGGAGTACGCGCTGGAGGTTTGCGCCAAGGTCATCGAGGTGGTCGACCCGACCCCGGACCGCGGGCTGATCGTCAACCTGCCGGCCACCGTCGAGATGGCCATGCCGAACGTGTACGCCGACTCGATCGAGTGGATGCACCGGCACCTGCCCCGCCGGGACAGCCTGGTGCTGAGCCTGCACCCGCACAACGACCGGGGCACCGGCGTGGCCGCCGCCGAGCTGGGCCTGCTGGCCGGCGCCGACCGGATCGAGGGCTGCCTGTTCGGCAACGGCGAGCGCACCGGCAACGTCGACCTGGTGACCCTGGGACTGAACCTCTTCTCCCAGGGCATCGACCCGATGATCGACTTCTCGAACATCGACGAGATCAAGCGGGCGGTCGAGTACTGCAACCAGCTCCCGGTGCACGAGCGGCACCCGTACGCGGGCGACCTGGTCTACACCGCCTTCTCCGGTTCGCACCAGGACGCGATCAACAAGGGCTTCGACGCCCTGCGCGCCGACGCCGCGGCGGCCGGGGTGCCGGTCGACGAGTTCACCTGGGCCGTGCCGTACCTGCCGATCGACCCGAAGGACCTGGGCCGCACCTACGAGGCGGTCATCCGGGTCAACTCGCAGTCCGGCAAGGGCGGCGTCGCGTACATCATGAAGACCGAACACCAGCTCGACCTGCCGCGCCGCCTCCAGATCGAGTTCTCCGGCGTGGTCCAGCAGGTCACCGACCACGACGGTGGCGAGGTCGAACCGGACGCCATGTGGGAGATCTTCGCCCGCAACTATCTGGTCGACCACCAGGTCGACCCGGCGGTCGCCCTGGCCGGCTACGCCATCGGCACCGCCGACGGCAAGGTCGAGATCGAGGCCCGGGTGGGCTACCGCGGCGAGGTCCGCCCGCTCGCCGCGGTCGGCAACGGCCCGATCGACGCGTACGTCAACGCGCTGCAGTCCCTGGGCGTCGCGGTACGGGTGCTCGACTACCACGAGCACGCGCTCTCCTCCGGTGGGGACGCGCAGGCCGCCGCGTACGTGGAGTGCGAGGTGGACGGCCGCACCGTCTGGGGCGTCGGGGTGGACGCCAACATCGTGACCGCCTCGATCAAGGCGGTCACCAGCGCGGTCAACCGCGCCCGCGGCTGAGTCGGACCGGAGGGGCCCCGCCGGTCCGGGCCCCTCCGGCTCACCGGTCGGGTGGGGTCGAGGCGGGCAGTGACGGGCAGGGCTGGGCGCCCGGCGCCTGCCGGGCCGGTCGGTGGATCAGCAGCCCGGCCATCGCCGCGCCGGCCAGCAGCAGCCCCGCGCACCAGAGCATCGCCCCCCGGAACGCGCCGGTCAGCGCCGCCTTCTGCTCGTACCCGGTCCCGGAGAGCCCGACCAGCAGCGGCAGCGCCGCCACCGCCAGCAAACCGCCGGCCCGGGAGGCGGCGTTGTTGAACCCGCTCGCCACCCCGGCGAACCGGTCGGCCACCGCCGCCAGCACCGAGGCGGTCAGCGGCGCCACCACCAGGGTCAGGCCCGCCCCGAACAGGACCACCCCGGGCAGCACGTCCGTCCAGTACGACGCGCCCGGCCCGACCCCGCGCAGCAGCAGCAGGCCGAGCGCGGCGAGCGCCGGGCCGACCGTGAGCGGCAGCCGGGGACCGATCCGGGCCGCCAGCGCACCGGCCCGGGCCGAGCCGACCAGCAGCAACAACGTCATCGGCACGGTCGCCAGGCCGGTGAGCAGCGCCGACCAGCCCACCACGTTCTGCAGATAGACGGCGAGGAAGAAGGTGAACCCGCCGAGCGCCGCGTAGACCACCACGGTGAAGACGTTCAGCACCGAGAAGAGCCGGCTGCTGAAGAGCCCGGTGGGAAGCATCGCAGCGTCCCCGCGCCGCCGCTCGACCAGCACGAAGACCACCACGGAGAGCACCCCGACCAGCACCGCCGCCAGCACCGTCAGGGAGCCGACGCCACGCGCCGGGGCGTCGATCAGGGCGTACGTGACACCGCCCAGGCCCAGCGCGCCGAGCAGCGCCCCCGTCACGTCGAACCGCCGCCCCGCTCCGGTACGCGAGGCTTCCACGTCCCGGCTCTCCGGCACCCAGCGCAGCGCGGCGAGCACCACGGCCACCGCCAGCGGCAGGTTGATGAAGAAGATCCACCGCCAGGAGAGCGTGTCGATCAGCCAGCCGCCGAGCAGCGGGCCGAGTGCGGTGGAGACGCCGGACAGCCCGGACCAGGTGCCGATCGCCCGCCCCCGGTCGTCCGGGTGGAAGCTGGCCTGGAGCACGGAGAGCGAGCCGGGGGTGAGCAACGCCCCGCCGGCACCCTGCAGGAAGCGGGCCGCGATCAGCCAGCCGGTGCCCTGGGACAGTCCGCAGAGCAGCGACGCCGCCGCGAACCAGACCACGCCGAGCAGGAAGATCCGCCGCCGGCCGAACCGGTCGCCGAGGGCCCCGCCCAGCAGCACGAACGCGGCGAGCATGAGCAGGTAACCGTTCACGGTCCACTGGAGACCGGCGACGGTTGCCCCCAGCTCCGCGCCGAGCCGGGGCAGCGCCACGTTGACCACCGTGCTGTCCAGGAAGACCATGCCGGAGGCGAGGATCGCGGCGAGCAGGGTGCCGCGACCGGCGGCGGTGCCGGTCCGGAGCGCGGGCGCGGGTGCGGTCATGGGAAAACACTCTGCCCCTACCTCCACTCCCGACGCCACGAATCACAGAAACCGCCGCGGGGTACTGTGCGGACTCGCCGAGAGCCCGCAAGCTGGAGAGGTGTCGTCTGTGCGTATGAAGTCTGGAGCCCGTGCCGGGTTGGCAACCGCACTCACCGCGCTGCTCGGCCTCGGCGCGACCGGTTGCGATCCGGCCCTCACCGAGCCGGACACGCCACCGAGCGCGGCGGGGAACGTCAACCAGCAGCTCGGCGAGCTGACCGTGGCGGCCGCCGGGTCGATGAAGGGCTACAGCCGGTCTCACTTTCCGCACTGGCGGGACACCGGCAAGAACTGCGACGTCCGGGACAGCGTGCTGCAGCGCGACGGGGAGAGCATCAAGCTCTCCGGCTGCAACGTGGTGGGCGGTCGCTGGGACAGCCCGTACGACGGACTGGTCCTGACCGATCCCGCCGACGTCGACATCGACCACGTGGTCCCGCTGGCCGCCGCCTGGCGGTCGGGGGCCGACGAGTGGGACGACTCGAAGCGGGGCGACTTCGCCAACGACCTCACCCGGCCGCAACTGGTGGCGGTTTCCGCCCGCTCCAACCGGGCAAAGGGTGACCAGGATCCGTCCCAGTGGAAGCCGCCGAACAAGTCGTACTGGTGCCAGTACGCCGCGGACTGGGTGACGGTCAAGCATCACTGGCGGCTGACGGTGACCACCGCCGAGAAGGCCGCCCTGACCGACATGTTGGAGGGCTGCACATGGGCGAGCAAGCCGTGACCGGGGCCGGCGGGACACCGACACCCCAGCAGACGCCGGCCGCCACCGGCGAGGCCGCGGCGGCGGCCACCGGCGGCGGGACCGCGACCGGCCCGACCTCGGCCGGGATGACGGCGGACGGTGCCCCGTCCGCCCCGGCCGACGTCTCCGGGGCGGGCATGTCCGCCGACACCACCCCGCCCGCCGCCCCGGCCGGCGGACCGCAGCAGCGGACCGCCGACATCACCGCCGGGCCCGGCGGGGTGATGACCGACGAGGTCGGCGTGGTGACCGGCGAGCTGACCCTGCGCACCGAGTGGGCCGACGGCCGGGTCACCCTGCGGGTGCAGTACAAGGACGCCGACGAGTGGTACGTGGTGACCGGCGGCCGGGCGCCGCTGGCCGACCCGTCCGGGCTGGACGCCGTGCACACGGTCGCGGTCGGCCTGCTCAACCGCCCCGAGGGCTGAGCCGCGCCGAGGCCCCCTTCCCCGGCCGGGGAAGGGGGCCTCGCGCCGTGCTCACTGGGTCGGGATCAGATCGTCGGCGCCGCCGGGCGCCGCCCCGTCGTCCGGCCGGACCAGTTCCGGCTCCACCTCGTGCGGCCGGATCCGGCCGGCCGCGATGTCCTCGGCGTAGTGGCAGGCCACCCGGTGGCCGCCGAGCACCTCGCGCAGCGCCGGCCGCTCCTCGGCGCAGCGGGTCGGCTGAGCCCACGGGCAGCGGGTGTGGAACCGGCAGCCCGCCGGCGGGTTCGTCGGCGAGGGCAGGTCGCCGGCGAGCAGGATCCGCTCGCGGCGGTCCTCCACCTGCGGGTCCGGCACCGGCACCGCCGACATCAGCGCCTTCGTGTACGGGTGCATCGGCTCCCGGTAGATGTCGTCGCTGGACGCCTCCTCCACGAGGCCACCCAGGTACATCACCCCGACCGTGTCCGCGATGTGCCGGACCACCGCCAGGTCATGCGCGATGATCAGGTACGTCAGGCCGTGCTCGTTCTGGATGTCCTCCATCAGGTTGAGCACCTGGGCCTGGATGGACACGTCCAGCGCGGAGACCGGCTCGTCGGCGACGATCAGGTCCGGGTCGAGCACCAGCGCCCGGGCGATGCCGATCCGCTGCCGCTGGCCGCCGGAGAACTCGTGCGGGTACTTGCTGAGCGCGGAGGCGGGCAGGCCCACCGCGGCCAGGGTGTCCCGCAGCTTCTTGGCGGTGGCCGCCTTGTCGCCGGCCAGGCCGTGCGCCTTGAGCCCTTCGACCAGCAGCGACTCCACGGACTGGCGGGGGTCGAGGCTGGACAGCGGGTCCTGGAAGATCATCTGCATCCGGCGGCGGGCCTTGCGCATCGACTCGCCCTTGAGCGAGCGGACGTCGGCGCCGTCGAAGACGATCTCACCGTCGGTCGGCTCGACCAGCCGCAGCAGGCCCCGGCCGAGCGTGGACTTGCCGCAGCCCGACTCGCCCACCAGCCCGTACGTCTCGCCCTTGTTGATCGACAGCGAAACGCCGTCGACGGCGTAGACGTAACCGATCGTGCGGTCGAAGAGCACACCGCTCTTGATCGGGAAGTGGACCTTGACGTCGCGCAGTTCGACCAGTGGTCCGGTCCGCTCCTCGGTCACGGAACCGCCACCTCCTCGCTCACAGGGTTGTTGCAGCGCAGGTCGCCGCCGGGCGCGGTGGGTTCGAGCGGAGGCGTGCCCTCCAGGCAGGAGTCCACCACGTTGTCGCAGCGGGGCGCGAACGCGCACCCCTCGACCCACGGGATGTTGTCGGCCACCGAGCCGCGGATGGCGTGCAGCCGCTCGCCGCGCGGCGAGTCCAGCCGCGGCACCGAACTGAGCAGCCCGTGGGTGTACGGGTGCCGCGGCCGGGCGAACAGCTCGTGCCGGGCGGCCCGCTCGACCACCTTGCCGCCGTAGAGCACGTTGACCGTGTCGCAGAGGCCGGCCACCACGCCCAGGTCGTGCGTGATCATGATCAGCGCGGTGCCGGTCTCGTCGACGAGCTGCTTGAGCAGGGTGAGGATCTGCGCCTGGATGGTCACGTCCAGCGCGGTGGTCGGCTCGTCCGCGATCAGCAGCCGCGGCTTGCAGGCCAGCGCGATGGCGATCAGCGCCCGCTGCCGCATGCCACCGGAGATCTGGTGCGGGTACTCCTTGAGCCGCCGGGTCGGGTCGGGGATGCCGACCGCGTCGAGCAGCTCCCGGGCCTCCTTCAGCGCCGCCTTGCGGTCCATGCCGCGGTGCCGCTCCAGCACCTCGGCCACCTGAACGCCGATCGGGACGACCGGGTTCAGGGAGCTGAGCGGGTCCTGGAAGATCATGCCGATGTCCCGGCCCCGCCGGTCCCGCATGTCCTCGGGGCGCAGCGCGAGCAGGTCGGTGCCGTCGAACATCACCTGGCCGGTGACCTTGTTGCCACGGCGGGGCAACAGGCCCATGATCGCCAGGCTGGTCACGCTCTTGCCGCAGCCGGACTCGCCGACCAGGCCGACGGTCTGCCCCGGCTCCACGCTGAAGCTGACCTTGTCGACCGCGGTGAACGGCCGCTCACCGCGACGCTGGAACACCACGCTCAGGTCGCGTACGTCGAGCAGGCTCATCGGGTCACTTCCTCTCGCCGGCACCAGCCGGCCGTGCTGTTGCCTCGCATCGCCGTCACCGCCGGTTCTTCGGGTCGATCGCCTCGCGCATGCCCTCACCCAGCAGGGTGAAGCCGAGCGCGACCACGATGATCGCGATGGCCGGGTAGTACGCCAGTTCGGGCCGGACCTCGAAGTAGCGAACGCCGTCGTTGCCGAGCATCAGGCCCCACTCGGCCCGGTTGATGTCCGGGTCGCCGAGACCGAGGAAGGAGAGCGAGGCCGCTTCCAGGATCGCGGTGGAGAGGGTGAGTGTGGCCTGCACGATCACGGCGGTCATCGCGTTCGGCAGCATGTGCCGCAGCACGATGGACCCCTGCTTCACGCCGAGCGCCCGGGCGGCCAGCACGTGGTCGCTCTCCCGCTGGGCGAGCATCGAGCCGCGCAGCAGCCGGGCGAAGATCGGCACGTTGACGATCGCCACCGCGAGGATGACCGTCCACTGGCTCGACCGGCTGGCCAGGGCCACCAGGCTGATCGCCAGCAGCAGGGCCGGCAGGGCGAGCATCACGTCGGTGAGGCGCATCAGGACGTTGTCGACCCAGCCGCCGAGCGCGCCGGAGAGCGCGCCGATCAGCACGCCGATGCCCAGGCCGATCAGGGTGGCGACCACACCGACGAAGAGCGTCTGCCGGCTGCCGTGGATCATCCGGGAGAGGAAGTCCCGGCCGAGCGGGTCGGATCCGAGGGGGAACTGGCTGCTGGCACCGGGGATGCTGTCGACGGTCAGGTTCTTGGTCAGCTCGTCGAAGCGCTGCGTCGGGTCGTGCGGCGCGAGCAGCGGCGCGAAGATCGCCACCAGCACGAACACGCCGACGATGACCGCGCCGACGATGGCCACCGGGTTGCGGCGCAGCCGGCGGAAGGCGTCCCGCAGCAGGCTCACGCCGCCCTTGTCGGCGCTGGCCTGGGCCAGCTCGTCGAGCCGGGCCCGCTTCCGCTCGCCGAGCCGGTCGATGCCGCGTGGGGTGACGCCCTCAGGCTTCTCCTCGACGGCGGACGGGTCGACGCCGTCGCGCTGGGCACCCACGTTGGGGCGGGTGATCGGATCACTCATCGCACACGCACCCTCGGGTCGATGAACGCGTAGGAGAGGTCGACCAGGAGGTTGACCACCACGAAGACCAGTGCGGCCAGCAGGATCAGCGCCTGGAGGACCGGGTAGTCACGGCCGCCGCTGATCGAGTCGGTGATCAGCGTCCCCAGGCCGCCCCAGTTGTAGACCTTCTCGGTGAGCACCGCGCCAGAGAGCAGCGCGCCGGTCTGCAGACCGATGGTGGTGACCACCGGCAGCAGGCCGTTGCGCAGGATGTGGCGGCCCCGGATGGTCTTGTGCCGCAGGCCCTTCGCCTCGGCGGTCCGGACGTAGTCCTCGTTGAGCACGTCGAGCACGCTGGCCCGGGTGATCCGGACGATCACCGCCAGCGGGATCGTGGCCAGGGTGAACGCCGGCAGGATCAGGTGCCACAACGCGTCGCCGGTGGCGTCGAACTCCCGGGTGAGCAGGCCGTCCAGGACGAAGAAGCCGGTCACGTCGGTGTTGTCGATGCCGGTGCTGATCCGCCCGGAGGGCGGGAACCAGTGGATGTTCTGGGTGAAGACGTCCTTGAGCAGGTAGCCCAAAAAGAAGATCGGGATCGAGATGCCGAGCAGGGTGCCGGCGATGCTCAGGTTGTCCAGCAGCCGGCCCCGGTGCCGGGCGGCGAGGTAGCCGAGCGGGATGCCGAGCCCGACGGCGATGATCATCGCGGCCAGGGCCAGCTCGATGGTGGCCGGGAAGGCGCGGCCGATCACCTCGGTGACCGGGTCGCCGGTCCGGATCGAGTTGCCGAAGTTGCCGCTCAGGACCCGCTGCATGAACTTGGCGTACTGGACGAGGACCGGCTGGTCGTAGCCGAGCGCCTTGATCAGCAGGGCGCGGCTCTGCGGGGTGGCCCGCTCACCGAGCAGCGCCTCGACCGGGCCGCCGGGCAGGTTCCGCAACCAGACGAAGATGAGCGCGGACAGCGCTATCAGTGTCACCACCAGCTGGAGCAGGCGGCGGACTATGACTCGCAACATCTCTCACACACCAGATTCTCGGTAACTGCGG
>NZ_JBJZOG010000033.1:0-65577 GCF_047200535.1 Micromonospora mangrovicola
ACCGGCGTCGGAGGGCGCGCCGGAACCGGCAGCGGCCGGCGTCGTGGCGGGGGGTGTCGAGACCATCGATGCGGCAGCCGGGTCACTCATGCCCGCACACCTCGCTCCGCTGAGCGCGAGCGGTACGCCCGCGCGGCCGGCGTTGACGATGTGACCACGGTATCGGCCCGCAGCCACGCTGGATACCCCGGCGAACATTCACCGACAAGCCCGCTGTTGCCGTCAGGCTCGCCGGCGGACGTGGCGGTGGCCGTCGCGCGGGAACGGCGGCCGGGCGGGGAGGATCTCCACGAAGGCGTACCCGCTCTTCTCCGCCACCCGGCAGGAGGCCGGGTTGTCCACCTGGTGCAGCAGTTCGAGCCGGGTCAGGCCATGCGCGGCGAAGCGGGCGAACGCCCAGGAACTGACCGCGTCCACGGCGCGCGGCGCCACTGCGCGCCCGCGGGCCGGTGCGGCCGTCCAGTAGCCCACCTCGGCGTTTGGCCGGCCGGGGATGACTTCCTTGAGCACCACGCACGCGACCAGGCGCTCCCCCTGCGAGATCGGCTCCAGCACGGCAAAGCTGAATCGGCGGTCGGCCGCCCACCCCTGCCGGCTGCGGCGCAGGAACGCGCGGGCCTCGGCGCGGGTGGTCACCGGGCACCGGGTCCAGTTCCGCAGCACCGGGTCCCGGTATGCGGCCAGCAGCGCGTCGACGTCGCCGTCGCGCCACGGCCGCAGCAGCAGTTCGGGCGCGGCGGACGTGGCCGGGGCGCGCAGGACGATCGGCATTGCCGCATTCTCCCCGGCCGCACCGACGCGCGGGCGCCCCGGGCCGATCGTTGCGGCGAGGCGGCACCGGACGTGGGGCCGCCGGAGTCGGCCATGCTGGACGGGGGCCGTGTCCGCGCCCGGCGTAGGGTCGCTGCCAGGACACGGAACGGGGGTCGTCATGGTCACGGTGGGCGCGCTGGTGGGAATCGGCCTGGTGGCGTTGGGCCTGGTGCTCACACCCGGCCCGAACATGGTCTACCTGGTGTCCCGGTCGGTCACCCAGGGACGCCGGGCCGGGCTGGTGTCACTGCTGGGGGTGGCCGTCGGTTTCCTGGTCTACCTGGCTGCCGCAGTCGCCGGGATCGCCACGGTGTTCGTGCTGGTCCCTGCGCTGTACGCGGCGGTGAAGCTGGCCGGCGCGGCGTACCTGCTGTGGCTGGCGTGGCGGGCGCTACGCCCGGGCGGGACGTCGGCGTTCACCCCGGCGCCGCTGCCGCCGGACCGGCCGCGGCGGCTGTTCACCATGGGCCTGGTCACCAACCTGCTGAACCCGAAGATCGCCATCCTGTACGTGTCGCTGCTGCCCCAGTTCGTCGATCCGGCGCGCGGACACGTGGCGGTGCAGAGCCTGCTGCTCGGGCTGACCCAGATTGTCATCGCGCTGACCGTGAACGCGCTGATCGTGCTCACCGCCGGCAGCGTGTCGGCGTTCCTCACCCGGCGTCCGACGTGGGCGAAGGTGCAGCGGTACGTGATGGGCAGCGTGCTGGCGGGTCTCGCGGTGCGGATCGCCGCGGACCGGTCCCGCGCCGCGGTCGCCGCCCCCTGACCCGGTACGCGCCCGCCCTCACCGGCGCGACTCGCGGAGCACGGCCACGCCGCCGGCCGGGACGGTCACCGCGCCGGCGACCGGCCCGCCGGTGATCAGTTCCAGCCCGGCGGCCGGGACCGGCTGAGGCCGGCCGGTGTGGTTGAGCAGGAACAGCCAGCTCCGGTCGCCGTCGCGGCGGCGGACCGCCTCCACGCCCGGCGGGGCCTGCGGGCAGACCGGGGTGACGCCGGCGGCCCGGGTCGCCTCGATGAGCAGCCGGCGGTAGGTGTCGTCGTCGGGGCGGGTGGAGACGTACCAGGTGAGGGCGTCGCCGACCCGGTGGCGGGTGACCGCCGGCGGGCCGTCGAGTATCCCGCCGAGGTACGCGGTGACCGGCTCGGCCCCGGCCAGCCGCACGGTCTCCGCCCAGATCCGGCCGGTCCCGCCGCTGCTCAGCGGCAGCCGCTCGTCGTCGGCCAGCGGGTGGAACTCTTCCACCCGCACCCCCAGCAGTTCCGGGTACGCGCCGGGGTAGCCGCCGAGGCGGATCCGGGCGTGCTCGTCGGCCACCCCGCTGAGCCAGGTGACCAGCAGGTGACCGCCGGCCCGGACGTGGTCGCGAACCCAGTCCACGGTGGCGTCGGAGGCGAGGTAGAGCGCCGGGAGGATCAGCCGCAGCACGCTTCGGCGGTCGGTGGATGCGCCCGGCAGGGACGGCTTCACGGCGCACTCCCACGGGGCGACCGGCAGCAGCCGGTCCGGGCCCACCGCGGCGGTGGGCGATGATGGGGGCGCCACCACCGGGACCCGGGACCCTCGGCGCAGGAAGCGGGCAGCTCGTGATCAGCATCCACACGCCACTCCAGGCGACCGATCTCGGCGACGTGCGGGTGGCCAACCGGGCCGTGGTCCTGCGGCACGTCCGCCTGCACGCGCCCTGTTCCCGGACCGACATCGCGGCGCACACCGGGCTCAACAAGGCCACCGTCTCCAGCCTGGTCAGCGAGCTGATCGACCGGCGGTTGCTGCGCGAGACCGGGCTGACCGAGAACCGGGTCGGCCGGCCCGCCACCATGCTGGTCCTCAACGGCGAGCCGTACGCGGGGCTCGGCCTGCAGATCGGCGCCGACGAGCTGGTCGTGGTCGCCGTCGACCTCGGCGGCAACCGGCTGCTCACCTGGCGGCGCGCCTTCGCCGCGGCGACCGCCACCCCGGGACAGACCGTGCAGGCGCTCGCCGCGCTGGCCGGGCGGGCGATCAACCGGGCCGGCGGACAGGGCCGCGGCGTGCTTGGTCTCACCGTCGGTGTACCGGGGCTGGTCGGCACCGACGACGACGTCCCGCTCGCCCCCGCGCTGGGCTGGCGGGCCGTGCCGCTCGCCGCCGAGCTGCGCCGCGCGCTGCGCGACCCGGGCTTCGCCGTCGGCGTCGACACGGACGCCAACCTCGCCGTGCTGGCCGAGCAACGACATGGCCCGTACGGCGGCACGGCCGACCTGGTCCACCTCACCGGTGGGGTCGCGGTCGGCGCGGGGCTGGTCTGCGGTGGCCAGTTGCTGCGCGGCGGCCGGGGTTTCGCCGGCGAGATCGGCCACGTGCCGCTGGACCCGTCCGGGCCGGTCTGCGCCTGCGGGCGGCGCGGCTGCCTGGCCGCGCTCACCGGCGTGGACGCCGTGGTCCGCCGGCTGCTGCCTGACGCCGACCGGGACGGCCCGGTCACCGACTACCTGCCGGAGATCGAACGGATCCAGGCCCTCGCCCGCTCCGGCGACAATGCCGTGCTGAGCGGCCTCGCCGAGGTCGGCCGGCAGCTCGGCCACGGGGTGTCCGTCCTGGCCAACCTCCTCGACCCGCAGGTGATCGTGGTCGGTGGGCACTTCGCCGCGCTGGCGCCCTGGCTGCTGCCGGCGGCCCGGGCCGAACTCGCCGCCCGCACCCTGGCCCCGCAGTCCGGCGGCTGCCGGCTGGAGGCGAGCACCCTCGGCTCGGCGGCCAGCGCCCTCGGCGGTGCCACGGCGGCCCTGGCCACCGTCGAGGCGGGACGGTTGCCGGCCGCCTGACGGCCCCGCGTTACGCACCCCTGGCCCGGCTCGGATACCTCGGCGACCAGGTGGCCGTGGACGTGGTCGACGACGGGGTCGGCTTCGACCCGGGCAGCTCCCCGGCTGGCGCCCCGGGTGGCGGCGGGTTCGGGCTGGCGGCCATGCGGGCCCGCGTACAGGCCCTCGGCGGCACTCTTGAGGTCCGGTCCGCGGCGGGCCGGGGCACGGCCGTGAGCGCCCGGCTCCCGGTGGCCTTCCGCGCGGCCGGGGGGTCACGGTGACGGGTGCGCAGATTCGGCAGCGTCTCGACGCCGACGGCCGGCTGGTCGTCGGGGCCGAGGCCGCCGCCGTGTTCACCCCCGAACTGGTTGCCGACGGGAGCGCCGAGGCCGCCGCCCTGGCCGCCGCCGCCGACGTGGCCCGTCTACGCGCGCGGCACCGGCTTCGCGCACCGTACCCGGGCCGGGATCCTCGCCGCCGCCGAGCGACTCGGGGTCGACGCGGTGGCCCTGCCCAGCGAGTAGGGCCCGGCGGCGGTCCGTCGCGACGTGGCGGCGCTGCTGGAGCGGCACCCGGACGTCACCGGCCTGGTGGTGCAGCACGAGTCGGCCGTCGGCCCGGTGCTGGCCGCGCTGCCGCTGCTCGGCCGCCGGGTACCGCAGGACGTTTCGGTGGTCGCCATCTGCCCCGACCAGCTCGCCGAGCAGTCCGGGCTCACCTGCGTACCGGTCCCCGCCGAGGAGGTCGGCCGGCAGGCGGTGACGCTGCTGATGCGGCGGCTGCGCGACGAGCCGGTGCCGGAGGTGACGCTGCTCGAACCCCGGCTGACCGTTAGGGACAGCAGCGCCCGGGCCGGCCGGTGACCCCGGGGCCGGGGCAGGCCCGGAGCGTGCGGTCCGGCTCAGAGGTTGTCCGGCTGGTGCAGCGCCGGGTGGTGCTCGCCTGGCGCGGCGTACCAGGCGGCCCGGTCCGCCCGCAGCGCGGTGGCGATCCGCAGCCGGGACCAGTCGTCCAGTTCGGGCAGGTCGTCCGGGTCGAACCAGTCGACCGCGAGGGACTCCTCGCCGTCGACCGTGGGCGCGCCGCCGACGGCCCGGCAGTGGAACCAGACGTTGAGGTACTCGCAGGCGTCGCCGTTCGGGTAGACGACCGGGTGGGTGGCTACGCCGCCGATCCGCTCGATCTCGACCTTGACGCCGGTCTCCTCGTGCACCTCGCGCAGCAGTGCGTCGGCCGGCTGCTCGCCCGGGTCGACCACCCCGGCCGGGATGGACCAGCGGCCGTTGTCGCCCCTGCGGGCCAGCAGCAGCCGCCCGGCGTCGTCGGTGACCACCCCGCTCACGCCGTAGAGCATCAGCAGGTCGTGCCCGATGTGGCGGCGCATCCGGGCGATGTAGGGCGACAGTGGCATGGCGGCACCCTACCGGTGGGGCTCCCGGTGCCGCCGCACCATGCCGGCCGCCAGTGGCGCGCCGTCCAGGTCACCGGCGGCGATCCGACCGGCGACGGTACGGCGTACCAGGCGGTCGGCGAGGGCGGGCGCGTGTCGGGCCAGGGCCAGCTCGACGCGCCCCCGGCTGGTGGTGGCGACGTCCCGGGGCGCCCGGCGGGCGGTGGCGGCCCGCAGGATCGCCGCGACGACCCCCTCGACCGGTTCCGGCCGGGACACCCCGCTCAGCGACAGCCCGGCCCGGACGGTGCTGTCGTGGATCGGTGAGGCGACCATGCTGGGGTAGACGACGCTGACCCCGACGTGCGTGCCGACCTCGTGGCGCAGCGCGTCGGCGTACGCGACCAGGGCCCGCTTGCTCACCCCGTAGGCGGCGGCCAGGGGCAGCGGCAGCAGGGCCATCCGGCTGGCCACGAAGATCACCCGGCCGTGGGCCGCCTCCAGCGCGGGCAGCGCCGCCGCCGTGGTCCGCCACGCGGCGAGCAGGTTGACCTCGAGCTGCTGCCGGACGGCATCGTCGGGGGGCAGTTCGGCGGGCGCGGGCCCGCCGACACCGGCGTTGTTGACCAGCAGGTCCAGCCCGCCGAGGCGGGCCACGGCGGCCCGCACCGCCGCGGGCACGGCGGCCGGGTCGGTCAGGTCGCAGCCGAGCACCGGCACGTCGGCGTCCTCGTCCGGGTGCAGGTCCAGTCCGGCGACCCGGGCGCCGGCGCCGGTGAGCGCGGCGCACAGGTGCCGCCCGAAGGTGCCCCGCGCCCCGGTGACCAACGCCCGCCGCCCGGCCAGCCCGTTCGCGCCGCCGGGACGGATGCCTCGCCCGCTCACCGGGCCGCCCCCGCCCGGCGCCGCCCGGCGGCCAGTTCCCGGTCGAGTTCGGCCAGGTACGCGTCGAAGTCCACCCGCATGTGCGGGCGGCGCTGCCCCCACCGGGCGGTGGCGGCGCACAGCTCGGCGCGGCAGGCCGCCGCCTGCCGCGCCGGGTCCGGTGGCGCCCAGGTGCCGGCAAGGCGGCCGGCGACCAGCCGAGCCTGCGCCTCGACCAGCGGGAACGCCGCCCCGGTGGACTGCATCAACCCGACGAACGCCAGACCGGGGGCGTCGAGGTGGAAGACGTGCCGGTACAGCGGCAGCCGGTCGGCGCCGTCGCCGAGCAGGGCGGCGTCGAGGAAGGGCACCGCCACCCGGTAGCCGGTGCACCAGACCACCAGGTCCACCTCGTCGGTGCGGCCGTCGATGAATTCGACCCGGGCCCCGGCGAACCGGGCGATGCCGGGGCGGGCGTGGATGTCGCCGTGGGTGAGCCGGGACAGCAGCCCGTCGGAGAGGGTGGGGTGGTCCTGGAGGAAGCCGTGGGCTGGTGCGGGCAGCCCGTAGCGGCTGGGCGGGCCGACGGTGGTGGTGAGCATGGTCTGGCTGATCCGCTGCCGCAGCCGCCAGGGCAGCCGGCGCGCGAGGGCCCCGTTGAGGGTGTCCGAGGGGCGGCCGAGCAGGTACTTGGGCACCACCCAGACGCCCCGGCGCAGCGACAGCAGGGTGCGGGTGGCCGCGTACGAGGCGTCGACGGCGATGTCCATCGCGGAGTTGCCGCCGCCCACCACCAGGACCCGCCGGCCGGCGAGCTGGTCGGGTCCCCGGTAGTCGTGGCTGTGCAGCTGTTCGGCGGTGCACTCGCCCGGGTAGCCGTCGGGCAGCTTCGGCACCCGGTTGTGGCCGTTGGCCACCACCACCGCCTCGACGTCGACGCGGACCGGGCCGTCGGGGCCGGTGGCCTGCACGGTCCAGGTGTCGTCGGCGGCGCGGGTCACCCGCTCGACGGTGTGCCCCAGCAGGACGTCCTCGCGCAGCCCGAACCGGTCGGCGTAGTCGGCGAGGTAGCCGGCGACGCGGGTGTGGTCCGGGTAGTCGGGCCAGTCGGCGGGCATCGGGTGGTCGGCGAACTGGGTGCGACCCTTGCTGGTGTTCAGGTGCAGGGTGCGGTACGCGGGCGAGCCCGGCGTCCCGTACACCCAGAGACCACCGACGGTGCCGGCGGTCTCGAACGCCACCGCCGGCACGGCCGCGTCACGCAGCGCCTTGAGGGTGGCCAGCCCGGCCGCCCCGGCGCCGACCACCGCCACCCTTGGCCGTGCCGCCATCCCCGCCTCCTTAATCCAACGCCCGATGGATAATGCCCAGCAAGCCGGGGGCCGTCAAGAGCCGGCCGGCGGGTACAGCCCGTCGAGGAAGCGGTGCACGAACGCCCGGAACTCCCGCCGTTCCCGGGCCCCGGCACCGCGCTGCGCGGCGAGGGCCACCACATGCCCGTGCACCGCCCAGACCAGGCTGCGCACGGTGACGTGCGGGGTCGGCTCGACCAGCGTCCCGCGCTGCGCCGCGGCGTCGAGCAGCTGCTCGACCAACCCGTACAGCGGGGCCGCGTACCGCTGGTCGAGTTCGCCGTGCCGGTGCGGCTCCAGCCAGCGGCGCAGCCACAGCGCGGTGGTCTCCGGCCGGTCCTCGAGGAAGTCCACGAAGACGTCGACCAGCTCGTGCAGCGCGCGCAGCGCCGCGCCCGGGCCGGCCGCCAGCGCGTCCCGGGCTCGTTCGCCGGCCGCGTGCAGCACCTGCTGCTCGGCCGTGAAGACCCGGGCGAAGCAGGCGTCGTACAGCTGCGCCTTGGTCCCCGTGTGGTGCGCGACGGTGGCCACGTCGACGCCGGCTGCGGCGGCGACGTCGCGCAGGCTGACGGCGTCGAAGCCACGCTCGGCGAAGAGCGTGGTGGCGGCGGCGAGGACCAGGCCGCGGGTAGGTCGCTGGTCGTCGCGGCGAGGTCGGCCCGGTCGCCGGCGGGGCATGGTCATCCCGCCATTGTTCCCCCTACAATCCATCATCCGTTGGATTGGCGGGGCGGCGCGCCCGGGGAAGGATGCGGACATGACCGGGCTCGACGGCGACGTCTCCCTGCGGCAGGGCCCCCTGTTCGGCTTCGCCGCCGGCTCGCTCGGCATGGGCGTCTGGCTGACCGTGCCGGGGCTGCTGCTGCTCTACTTCCTCACCGACGTGCTCGCCGTGGCCCCCTGGCTGGCCGGGCTGACCCTGCTGCTGCCGAAGATCGCCGACGTGGTGCTGCACCCGTGGGTGGGGCACCGCTGCGACGTCGAGCAGGCCCGCCGGGGGCACCGGCGCCGGCTGCTGCTCGCCGGCTGCGCCCTGCCGCTGGCCTTCGCCGCGCTCTTCGCGGTGCCCGGCGGGCTGACCGGCGGCACCGCCGCGGTCTGGGTGGCGCTGCTGTTCATCGCCGGGAACCTGCTGTTCGCCGCGTACCAGGTGCCCTATCTGGCCACCCCGGCGGACCTGCGGATCGGCTACCACGAACGCACCCGGCTGATGGCCTTCCGGATGATGGTCCTGACCGTCGGCATCCTGCTGTCCGGGCTGCTGGCGCCGCTGCTGGCCGGCGGGGACGCCCCCACCCGCGGCGGCTACCTGCGGATGTCGATGCTGCTCGGCGCCGGGATGCTGGTCGCGATGTTGGTCGGGGTCACCGGGATCGACCGGCTGCGGCGCGCGGCGGCCGCCCCGGCCGCGACGCACCAGGCGGGCGGGTGGCGCGCCCTCACCGAGAGCCTGCGCGACCGGCAGTTCCGCTGGCTGGTCGCCGCCTACCTGGCCATGTCCACCACCACCCACCTGATCCTCGCCGGCGTGCCCTACTACGCCGAGTACGAGCTGGGCCGCCCGAAGCTCACCACCGTGCTGGTGGCCGCCTTCCTCGCGCCTGCACTGCTGGTCACCCCGGCCTGGCTGGCGGTGGCCCGCCGGGTCGGCAAGCAGCGGGCACTGCTGGCCGCGCAGGCCACGTTCGCGGTCGGCACGCTGGTCCTCGCGGTCGGCCGGCCGGTCGGGCTGCCCGTCCTGGTCACGGTGGTGGCGGTCCTCGGGGTGGCGTTCGCCGCCCTGCAACTGCTGCCCTTCTCGATGCTGCCCGACGTGATCCGGGCCGCCGCAGCCACCCGCGCCGGCACGTACACCGGCGTGTGGACGGCCACCGAGGCGACCGGCGGCGCGCTCGGCCCGTACGCCTACGCCCTCTGCCTGGCCGTCGGGGGCTTCGTCGCCTCGGCCCCCGGCCAGACGGTGACCCAGTCACCGGCCGCCCTGGCGGCCATCCGGTACGGCTTCGGCCTGCTGCCCGCCGTCGTGATGGTGGTCGCGGTGCTGCTGCAACTCCGGTACACCCTGGACCGCGTGGCCCGCGCCGCGCCGGTGGCGGGCCACTAGACTTCGCCCCCGATGGACGCCCAGCCCGCCCCCGAGACCCGCCCCTGCGCCCACTGTGGGCGCGACGTGCCGCAGCGCGCCAGCGCCGGCCGGCCGTTCCGCTACTGCCGGGACAACGACGGCGCCTGCCAGCGCGCCTCCCGCAACTCCCGGATGCGCCACCGCAACTCTCCCGGCCTGCCCGGACAGGTCGCCCGCACCTGGGAGGCGGTGGACCGGCTCGACCAGATCGTGCAGACCCTCACCGAGGCGTTGCACGCCGAACTCTCCCCGTCCGGGGTGGAACGGCAGCTCGCCCAGCTCCGCGCCGAAACCGCCGCCCAGGTGGCGGCCGCGCACGGCGAACGGGACGAGGCCCGCCGGGACGCCGAGGACGCCGCCGCGACCGCCGCCCGGGCCCGCCAGGAGGCCCGCACGGCGCAGGCCGAGCGGGACAGCGCCGGCGAGCACGCCGAGCGGGCCGAGGCGGAGGCCGCCCGCGCCGCCGACCGGGCGGCGCGCGCCGAGGCGGCCCGGGACGAGGCACGCGGCGCGGCGGGTGCCGCAGAGGCGCTGCGGGTGCAGGCCGAGCGGGACCGCGACGCCGCCCGCCACGAGCTACGTGCCCTGCGGTCGGAGCTGGACGGCGAACGCCGGCGGGTCACCGACCTGACCGCCGAACGGGACGCCGCCCGCGCCGACGCCGAGCGGGCCACCCGCTCGGCCGCCGAGGCCCTGGCCCGCGCGGAGCAGCTACGGGCCGAGGCCGACCGGGCGCGAGCCGACGCCCAGGTCACCCGGACGGCGGCCGAAGAGGCCCGGGCGGAGGCCGGCGAGGCCCGGCGAGCCCGGGAATCGGCGGAGACCGCCCGAGAACAGGCCGAGGCGACCCGGGCGGAGGCCGTCGCGGCGACCACCGCCCTGCGGCAGGAGCTGGCCGTCCGCACCGGTGAGCGGGACGCCCTGGCCACGGAGCTGACCGCCGCGCGGGACGCCGCCGGCGCCGCCGAGGCCCGGCTGGCGGAGCTGACCGTACGGCTGGCTGCCGCCGAGGCCGACCGCGACGCGGCCCAGCGCCGGGCCGGGCAGCTCGCCGACCAGGTCAGCGACCTGGCCAGCGCCCTGGCGCGGCTCGGCACCCGGCCGGGCTGACCCGCCACCGGCTGGGACGGGGCAGCGGCGACGGCCCGCCTGCGGCGATGATGCGAACGTGGGAAAGACGTACGCGCGCATCGACGGCCGGCTGCGGACCTTCATCGAGGCACAACCGATGTTCTTCACCGCCACCGCGCCCCTGGCCGGCGACGGCACCATCAACCTCTCCCCCAAGGGCCTGCGCGGCTCCTTCGCCGTGCTCGACGAGCTGATGGTGGCCTACCTCGACTTCGCCGGCAGCAACGCCGAGACCATCGCCCACCTGCGGGAGAACGGCCGCATCACGCTCATGTGGTGCGCCTTCGACGGCCCGCCGAACATCGTGCGCGTGCACGGGCGGGGCGAGCCGGTGTTCCGCGACGACCCCCGGTGGCCCGAGCTGCTGCGCCACTTTCCCGACATCGACCCGGGCCCGCACGGGCTGCGCGCGATCGTCCTGGTCCGCGCCGAGCTGATCCGCGACACCTGCGGGTACGCGGTCCCGCTGATGACCTACGAGGCCGACCGGGACCTGCACGGCCAGCGGTTCGCCCGGGAGGACGACGCCTCGCTGAGCGCGTACTTCGCCGGCAAGGAGCATGTGGCGACCAGCATCGACGGGCTGCCCGGCCTGCCGCTGCCGCTGCCGCCGACCCCGGCGGTGTGACGCTCGGCGGGCACCGGTCAGTGGATGCCGGCCATCAGGTGCCGGATGTGCCGGGCGAACATCACCGCGCCGAGCCCCAGCACCACGGAGGCCAGCCCGAAGGTGAGGAAGTACGTCGGCTCGGGCCAGGTCTCGGCCAGCCGGGCCACCTGGCCACCGATCGCGTCGCCGACGGCGGAGGCGAGGAACCACAGGCCCATCATCTGGCTGGCGTACTTGACCGGGGCCAGCTTGGTGGTGGCCGACAGGCCCACCGGGCTCAGCGCCAGCTCACCGGCCACCTGGACGGCGTACACCGCGACCAGCCACCAGGGCGAGACCAGCCCCCCGCCCCCGCCCACGGCGGCCTGCGCGGCGGCGGCCATCAGCACGAACGACAGGCCGTTGAGGATCAGGCCGACCGCGAACTTCATCGGCGTGGACACCCGGTGCCCCAGCTTGAGCCAGAGCCAGGCGGCCAGCGGCGCGCCGATGATGATCAGGATCGGGTTGACCGACTGGAGCCAGGACGCCGGGAAGGTGAAGCCCAGCACGTCCCGGTCGGTCCGGTCGGCGGCGAAGATGTTCAGCACCGACCCGGCCTGGTCGTAGATCAGCCAGAACGCGGCGGCGAACACGAACAGCCAGGTGTACGCCTTCATCCGGCTGCGCTCGGTGGCGCTGATCTCCCGGTCGGTGAGGATCCGGGTGAAGTACCCGACGGCCACCAGCACGGTGACCAGGGTCAACAGGTTGACCACGGTGTTGACCGTGAAGAACCCGAACAGGGCGAGCACCGCGAGCACCACCAGCACGGCCAGGACGACCAGGCCGATCCGGTTCAGCGCCCGGCGCCGGTCCGCGCCCAGCAGCGGGTCGGCGGGCCGGGCGCCCGCGTCGCCCAGGTTGCGCCGGCCCAGCACGTACTGGAGCACGCCGAAGGTCATACCGATTGCGGCGGCGCCGAAGCCCAGATGCCAGTTGATCTTCTCGCCGAGGAAGCCGGTGATCAGCGGGGCGATGAAGGCGCCCAGGTTGATGCCCATGTAGAAGATCGAGAAGCCGGCGTCGCGGCGCGGCGAATCCCGGTCGTACAGGTCGCCGACCATGGTCGAGATGTTGGGCTTGAGCAGGCCGGTGCCGAGCACGATCAGGGTCATGCCGGCAAACACGCTCCACCGCACCGGGATGGCCATCACATAGTGGCCGCACGCGATGACCACACCACCCCACAGCACGCTGCGGCGGGCCCCCAGGAGCCGGTCGGCGACCCAGCCGCCGGGCAGCGCCATCAGGTAGACCATCGCGTTGTACGTGCCGTACACGGCGTTGGCGGTGGACTCGCGGATGCCCAGCCCGTTGTCGGCGACGGCCGCGGTCAGATAGAGGACCAGGATGGCCCGCATGCCGTAGAAGCTGAACCGCTCCCACATCTCGGTGAGGAACAGGGTCGACAGCGCCCGCGGATGACCGAAGAAGGTCTTCCCGCCGGGCGGTCGGGCTCCGATCGGCGCGTCACCGGCCATGCTCACCTCCGCAGGCGTGGAGGCGGCTAACATCCCCGTTGACAGGCAGATCACTCCACCGATTCGGCCCGGCCGGGGACGACCCCGCCGGGCGGCCGTGATGTCCGGCTACCCTTGGAGGGTTCCCCCACCGCGCGGACCGTTTCGGCGCGGACGGGAATGGCCCGACGAGGACGGACCGTTACACCGAGAAGACCAGCACCACCAACGAGGGGAAGCCGATCATGGGCGAGCGCATGCTGCGCGGAAGCCGCCTTGGCGCGGTCAGTTACGAATCCGACCGCAACACGGAGCTCGCGCCGCGTCAGACCCGCGAGTACCTGTGCGCCAAGGGACACCAGTTCGAGGTGCCGTTCGCCGTCGACGCCGAGGTCCCGACGACCTGGGAGTGCAAGTTCGACGGCAGCGTCGCCCGGCTGGTCGACGGCAGCGAGCCGGAGCAGAAGAAGGCCAAGCCGCCGCGTACCCACTGGGACATGCTGCTGGAGCGGCGGTCGATCGCCGAGCTGGAGGACATCCTCGCCGAGCGGCTCCAGGAGGTCCGCACCCGCCGCGGTCGCGCCTGAGCGCACCTGACGACCGAAACGCCCCCGGGGATCACCCCGGGGGCGTTTCGTCACGTACGGGGCCTTCTCACTGGACGATCTCGCCCTCGATGGCCCGGCCCGGCTCCGGCGGCTGCGGCTGTGGCGCGGGTTGCTGCGGGCCGGGCGGGGGCTGCGGCGCACCCCGGCGGACGCGGACCACGCGCGGGCCGAACAGGTCACCGGCGACCATCGACGACACCCGCCCCTCGGCGACCCGCTGCACCCCGACCCGGGCCAACCGGCGCACCGGCGGCACCAGCAACAGCAGCCCCGACACGCCGCTGACCAGGCCGGGCAGTGCCAGCAGCAGCGCCCCCAGCAGGCCGACCAGGCCGTCGGTGACCTGCCGACCGGGCGGCTGCCGGGACTCCACGGCGGCGCGGAAGCCGCGCCAGGCCCGCATCCCCTCACGGCGCAGCAGCACCAGGCCCAGCAGCGACGCCGCGAACACCAGCAGCACCGCCGCGCCGAACCCGACAGCCCGGCCCACCAGGACGAACACGGTCAGTTCCAGCACTGCGAGCAGCAGCAGGGCCGGTGGTACGTATCTCAGTCCTCGGCGCATCTCACCTCATCAGCCACGGGCGTCATCACGCCCTTCCAGCATGACACGCCGACGCTCACGGCCACCGGGCCAACGCGTCGGACCGGCGCGCCGCGGTACGCCGGTCCCGCAGCCCCCAGGTGGTGATCCGCCACAGCGCCTCGGCCACGATCAGCGGGCTCATCTTGCTGTCGCCGTGCTCCCGCTCGACGAAGGTGATCGGCACCTCGACCATCCGCACCCCGGCCCGGTGCGCCAGCCGGGACAGCTCCACCTGGAACGCGTAGCCCTGGGAGCGCACCGAGTCCAGGTCGATGGCGTCCAGCGCGCTCGACCGGTACACCCGGTAGCCGCCGGTGGCGTCGGAGACCGGCATACCCAGCGCCAGCCGGGCGTACAGATTGCCGCAGCGCGACAGCAGCAGCCGCCGCAGCGGCCAGTTCACCACCCGGGCGCCACGGGCCCACCGGGAGCCGATCACCACGTCGGCGTCGCGGGCGGCGGCCAGCAGCGCCGGCAGGTCCTCCGGGGCGTGTGAGCCGTCGGCGTCCATCTCCACCACGGCGTCGTAGCCGCGCCGCCGGGCCCAGGCGAAACCGGCCAGATAGGCCGCGCCGAGGCCTTCCTTGCCCTGCCGGTGCAGCACGTGCACGTGCGGGTCGGCACCGGCCAGACCATCGGCGATCGCCCCGGTGCCGTCCGGGCTGTTGTCGTCGGCGACGAGGATGTCCACCGCGGGCGTCGCCGCGCGGACCCGCGCCACGATCCGGCTGACGTTGTCGGCCTCGTTGTAGGTGGGGATGACCACCAGCACCCGTCCCAGGCCGGGATGGTCGACCGTCCTCCTGTCGGCTGCCACGACCACCGTCGTACCGCCTCCCCGCCGGCGTACCGGCACCGTCTCCTACCCGGGGTCGACCTCCCGGCGGCGGCGCAGCATGGCCGCGCCGGCCAGGGCCGCGACGGCGAGCGCCGCGAGGGCCATCTCCGGCCACACCCCGGCCCGGGTGGCGGGGGTACGCCCGTCACCGAGCTGCATCTGCCGTACCACCACGGCCGCGGTGTTGAACCCGGTGCTCCCGTCTACCCGCCCGTCGGGGGAAACGAACCCGGACACCCCGACCGTGGAGGCCATCAGCGCGCTGCGGCCGTGCTCGACGGCGCGCAGCCGCACCATGGCCAGCTGCTGCCGCGCCTCGGCCACGTCGAAGGTGGCGTTGTTGGTCTGGACCACCAGCAGCTGGCCACCGCCGGTGACGGTGTCGCGGACCAGGCCGTCGTAGGCGACCTCGAAGCAGATCACGTCACCGAGGCGGACATCGCCGCTGTCCAGCACCCCGGCGCGGGTGCCGGGGACGAAGTCGGAGCGGACCCGGTCGACCTCGGAACTGACCATCCGGGCGATGTTGCGCAGCGGCACGTACTCGGCGAACGGCACCGGGTGCCGCTTGGTGTAGAGCTGGTCGAGGTCGGGGCCGCTGCCGGGGCGCCACAGCAGGCCCGCGTTGCGGACCTGCCCCTCCCCAGGGCCGAGCAGCACCGCGCCGACCAGGATGGGCGCGCCGATCGCGTCGGCGGCCTGGGAGATCCGGTAGCCGGCGCCAGGGTTGCGCAACGGGTCGATGTCGCTGGAGTTCTCCGGCCACACCACCAGGTCGGGGTGGCGCTGGGTGCCGGCGGTCACCTGCTCGGCGAGCTTCAGCGTGGCGTCGACGTGGTTGTTGAGCACGGCCTGCCGCTGGGCGTTGAAGTCCAGCCCGAGGCGGGGCACGTTGCCCTGCACGATGGCGACGGTGACGGTGTCGCCGCCGCGTACGCCGGTCGGGACGAGGCCGCCGACGGCGAGCAGGGCGGCGAGGGCGGCGGCCAGCCCGGCCACCGGCCGCCACTGCCCGGCGGGCCGGCGCCAGTCCCGCCAGGCGAGGGTGACCAGCAGGCCACCGGCGAGCGCGACGGCGAAGGTGACCAGCGGGGCGCCGCCGAGCGCGGCCAGGCGCAGCAGCGGGGAGGTGTCCTGGCTGAACGCCAGCCGCCCCCACGGGAACCCCCCGAACGGGGTCCGGTCGCGCAGCGCCTCCTGCCCCACCCAGAGCAGCCCGGTCACCGCCGGCCAGGCCCACCGGTGCCGGTCGGCCAGCGGCGACACCCAGGCGGTGGCGGCGCCGAGCAGCGCCAGGTAGCCGGCCTGCAACAGGGACAACAGGAGCCACGGCAGGTAGCCGGTGTGCAGGTTGGTCCACTCCAGCAGCGGCGCGAACAGCGCCACCCCGGTAAGGAAACCCAGTCCGGCGCCGGCGCGCAGCCGCCGCCGGTGGGTGGCGGCGGCGAGCAGCGCCACCCCGACCGGGGCGAGCGCCCACACCCCGTACGGGGGGAAGGCGGCCAGCAGCGCCAGGCCGGCGACGACGGCCATGGGCAGGGCCGCGGTCAGCGGCAGGGGGCGCGGGCGCGCCCCGTCGCGTGCCACGTCGGTGGCACGGGTCTGTTCCCGGTCGAGCGTCGTCACCGGCACCTCACCACGATCACGAGCCGAAGGCTACCCGGCCCGGCCGGGTTCCGGCTGCGGCGGCCGCGCCGCGACCGGACGGCGGTGACGCGGGCCGCCGTTCCGTCCGGTTCCGGCGCCCGGTCAGCGGGCCGGCGCGGGGACGTGCAGCCGGCCGTCGTGGACCTCGGCGATCCGGTCGACGGCGCTCAGGTGGGTGCGGTCGTGGGTGACCAGGACGGTGGCGGTGCCCCGCTGGTGGGTGAGGCCGGTGATCAGGTCGATGACGGCGGCGCCACGGTCGTGGTCGAGGGCGCTGGTGGGTTCGTCGACCAGCAGCACGGTGGGGTCGTTCATCAGGGCACGGGCGATGTTGACCCGTTGGCGCTGGCCGCCGGAGAGCTGGTGGGGCCGTCGGCCGGCCTGGTCGGCGAGGCCGACGGCGTCGAGCAGCGCCATGGCCCGCGGGCGGGCCCGGGCCGGTGAACGGCCGTCGAGGTGGGCCATGACCTGGAGCTGCTCGACGGCGGTGAGGGCGGACAGCAGGTTCGGCTGCTGAAACACGATGCCGATCCGGTGCCGGCGCAGGTCGGCCAGGTCGGCGCGGGTCAGGCCGGTGGTCGGGGTACCGGCGACGGTGACGGTGCCGGAGTCGGCGGTGATCAGCGTGGCGGCGACGGCCAGGAGGCTGGACTTGCCGGAGCCGGAGGGGCCGACGACCGCGGTGAGCGTGCCCGCGGGGGCGTCCAGGGTGATCCGGTCGAGGGCGGTGAGGCGGCCGCCGCCGTCGGGGTAGGTGAGGGTGATGTCGGTCAACGTCAGGCTCATCGGGCGCTCCCCAGGGCGGTCAGCGGGTCGACGGAGGTGATCCGGCGGATGGACAGGGCGGCCCCGAGCACGCCGAGGACGATGATCACGGCGGCGGGGACGGCCACGGTGGCCGGGGTGAGCCGGAACGGCACGGCGGAGCCGGCGACGAGGGCGCCGAGGCCGGCCGCCGCGGCGGCGCCGACCAGGGTGCCACCGGTCAGCAGGACGGCGGCCTGGCCGAGCGCGTCGCGCAGCAGGTTGGCGGTGGCGGCGCCCAGGGCCTTGAGCACGGCCACGTCGCCGCTGCGCTGGATGGTCCACACGCTGAAGAACGCGCCGATGACCAGCGCGGCGATGGCGAACAGGAAGCCGCGCATCAGTTGCAGCGAGCCGTTCTCCGCCGCGTACGAGCCGATCGCGGCGAGCGAGTCGCCGGTGCGCACCGTCGTCGTGCCCGCGGCGGCGTCACCGGCGGACACGTCGACGGTCGAGGTGGTGGACAGGGCGATGACGGTGGCGGTGGGGCCGGCCACCCCGGTGGGGGGCGCGGCGGCGCGCCAGGTGTCGAGGCTGACCCAGATCACCGGGGTGTGGCTGTAGGAGGCGTGCCCGGCGACGGCGGCGACGGTCAGCGTCCGCCCGCCGAGGGTGACCGGGTCGCCGGCCCGCACGTGCAGGTCGTCGGCGGCCGGTACGGACAGCACGGCCGACCGGGCGTCGATCCGCCCGCCGTCGGGGGCCAGCGGCGAGCCGGCGCGCACGCCGAACGCGGTCACCGCGACGCCGCCGTCCCCGGCGGCGGCCCGGGTGGTGGTGATGCCCAGCGGTTCGGCGCTGGTGACGCCGGGAGTCGCGGCCCAGCGCCGCCACTGGACCTCGGTGACGGTGGAGTCGGCGTACGACAGGTCCTGCCCGTGGGCCGGCGCGGCGAAGGCGATCCGGTCGGCCGGCAGGTCGCTGACGGCGGAGACATTGTCCCGGCCCAGGCCCGCGGTGAGGCCGGACAGCAACCCGACCAGCAGGCTGATCAGGGCGACGACGGCGCCCATGAGGGCGAACCGCCCTCGGGCGAACCTCAGGTCTCTCCATGCCACGTACACGACGGGTCCCTGCCCTCTCGACGGCGGATGCGTTGCCCCTCCACGGTCGCCGCCGGAGGTGGTGGTGGGCATCTGGCGCAGGAGGGCACTTCGCGGGCCGTCGGTGGGTGGGCGGTTTCCATCTTTTGGCAGAGGGCGGGACGGGGACCGGCGCCTAGGCTGGAAGAACTGTGAACACGGCCGCCACCACCACCGTCACGCCGGGCTCCCGGGCGCTGGCCTGGTGCCTGCACCTGCTGGTCGCCGGCCTGCTCGTCCTGGCCGCCGGCCGGGCGGTGGCCGGCGCCGCGTCGCACGCCGCCGCCGTCGTGGTCGCGGCGGTGGCGCTGGGGCTGGCGTACGCGGCCGGTGGGCTGCTGCCCCGCGCCCGGTCCCCGCGGCGGGTCGCGGCGGGCTGGCTGGCCGTGCTCGGCGCGCTGTGGCTGGTGCTGCTGGTCCTGTCCGCCGACGGGGTGTGGCTGGCCTTCCCGCTGTACTTCCTGCAACTGCACCTGCTGCCCCGCCGCGCCGGCCTGGTCGCCGTGACGGCCACCATGCTCGCGGCGATCGTCGCGTTCACCGCCCACCGGGGCGAGTTCACCCTCGCGGTGGCGGTCGGTCCGACCCTCGGCGCCGTGGTGGCGGTCGCGGTGGTGTGGGGTTACCAGGCCCTGTACCGGGAGAGCGAGCAGCGGCGGCGGCTGATCGACCAGCTCACCGCGGCCCGCGCGGAACTCGCCGCAGCCGAGCACACCGCCGGGGTGCTGGCCGAACGGGAACGCCTGGCGCGGGAGATCCACGACACCATCGCCCAGGGCCTGTCCAGTATCCAGTTGCTGCTGCGCGCCGCCGAGCGGGCCCTGCCCGACGCCGCCGACACCGCCGCCCGGCACGTGGCGCAGGCCCGCCAGGCGGCCGTGGACAACCTGGCCGAGGCCCGCCGGTTCGTCGCCGCGCTCGCCCCGCCGGCGCTGGAGGGCACGACGCTGCCGGACGCGTTGCAGCGGCTGTGCGCCACCACGTCCGCCCGGCACCGGCTCGCCGCCGGCTTCCACCTGGCCGGTGACCCGGTGCCGCTGGCGACCGCGCAGGAGGTCGCCCTGCTGCGGGTCGCCCAGTCGGCCCTGGGCAACACGGTCCGCCACGCGCGCGCCACCGCCGCGCAGGTGCGGCTCGGATACCTCGGCGACCAGGTGGCCGTGGACGTGGTCGACGACGGGGTCGGCTTCGACCCGGGCAGCTCCCCGGCCGGCGCCCCGGGTGGCGGCGGGTTCGGGCTGGCGGCCATGCGGGCCCGCGTACAGGCCCTCGGCGGCACTCTTGAGGTCCGGTCCGCGGCGGGCCGGGGCACGGCCGTGAGCGCCCGGCTCCCGGTGGCCTTCCGCGCGGCCGGGGGGTCACGGTGACGGGTGCGCAGATCCGGCTGCTGCTGGCCGACGACCATCCGGTGGTGCGGGCCGGGCTGCGGGCGGTGCTGGAGACCGAACCGGGGCTGCTGGTGGTGGCCGAGGCCGCCACCGCGGAGGAGGCCGTCACCCGGGCCGCCGAGGGTGACGTCGACGTCGTGCTGATGGACCTGCGGTTCGGTCGGGGGATGACCGGCGCGGAGGCCACCGCCGCGATCACGGCCCGCCCGGGTGCGCCCCGAGTGGTGGTGGTGACCACCTACGACTCCGACGCCGACACCCTGCCGGCGATCGAGGCCGGAGCCACGGGCTACCTGCTCAAGGACGCGCCGCCGGAGGAACTGGCGGCGGCGGTGCGTACGGCGGCGGCCGGGCGTACCGCGCTGGCGCCGTCGGTCGCCGACCGGCTGCTGCACCGGCTGCGCAGTCCCGCCACGACACTGACCCGACGCGAGACCGACGTGCTGGTGCTGGTCGCCGAGGGACTGTCCAACCGGGCCGTCGGCCAGCGGCTGCACCTGACCGAGGGGACGGTCAAGTCGCACCTGGCGCGGATCTACACCAAGCTGGGCGTCGACTCGCGGACGGCGGCGGTCGCCGCCGCCACCGACCTCGGACTGATCCGCCGCTGACCCCCGCAGCTCCCCTGCCCCCCGGGCCACACCTGCTCGGCGTCCGGTTCGCCCTGCCGGCCGGGGCGAGCCGGAGCAGCCGTCGGAGGTCAGCTGTTCCGGTTCGAGCCGGATGTCAGCGCGCCCGTTCGAGGGCCGGATCGGCCCGGCGCCGGCCGCCGTCTACAAGATCATCACCGGCTGATCGGCGGGCTGGAGACGGAAATCGGGGCGCGGCGTAAGCCGCGCCCCGATGCTCCCAGGCCCTCCCCGGCCGGTGGGGCGAGGGCGAGCGGCGGCGACCTTCGGACCGACCGGACGCGGACTGGCTGCCCCCGCCTGGCCGTTGTCTACTGGCCGTGCCTTTCACCCTGCCCGTACACCGGTAACCGCGGCCGGTTCGCGCCGCCCCGCCGACCCCCGCCCGCTGGACCTGGCCGCCGCAACCGCATCGGGTCGCTCGGCCAGCGGACGAAGGGACGAAGCGAACAACAGCCGCTTCCCGTGGTAGGACTCAAAGACGGTACGGCGTCGACCCCCGCCGCTGTCAACCCGCCCCGGCCTGTCGTGTGTTGCGCCACGGCGTGTCGCGTCGGCGCGTCTCGATGCGTGCGCGGACGGCGACACCTCACCGATCCAGGTGCCGGCGCAGCAGCGTGGCCGCCGCCTGCGGATGCTCGGCGGCGAGCAGCCCGGCGGCGGCGAGGACGTAGTCGACGTCGACGACCGGGCGGGCGGCGCGGGGCAGCGGCCACCCGCCCGCGTGATCGGTGAGCACCGCGTCGAGGACGGCGGCCGCGTCGGCGGGATCGGCGTGGCGCAGCACACCGCCGGAGCCGACCACCAGTTTCACGTCGCGCAGGTCCCGTCCGGCGCGTTCCCCGGTGGCCGCGCCGCGGGCGTGCCGGCGCAGCGCCACGGTCGCGGCGAGCGCGGCGATGCGCCGGTCGGCGGCCCGGTCGGCGTCGTCGGCGGGCAGGAAGCCGGGGTCGGCGGCGCGCACCGCCGCGGCGGCGGCCAACCGGTCCTGCTCCCCCGGGGCGAGGAGGCGCTCCTCGGCGGCGGCGCGCACGACGCCGGGGGCGCTCCACCGCATGCCCAGGTCCCCTTCGACGGTGCGGGCCCGCCACAGGGTGCCGGCGACCTCCTGGCTGGGGCCGCTGCCGCGTTCGTCGGGGGTGAGCACCGAGTACACGTCCGTGGTGGCGCCGCCGACGTCGACGACGGCGAGGTCGCCGCCGAGGGCGTCGGCGAGGACCTCCACGCCGGTGAGCACCGCGTCGGGGGTGGCGGCGCGGACCAGGCGGGTGAACCGGCTGCCACGGGACAGTTTCTTGCCGCCGATGACGTGCCGCAGGAACACCTCGCGGATCGCGGCGCGGGCGGAGGCCGGGGCGAGCACCCCGATGCGGGGCAGCACATTGTCGGCGGCGGTGACCGGCACCTTCGCGGCGGCCAGCACGGTGCGCAGGTCCTCGCGGGCGTCGGCGTTGCCGGCCAGCACCACCGGCACCCGCCAGCGGGCCCTCGCCAACCGGGTGGCGTTGTGGGTGAGCGTGTCCGCGTCGCCGCCGTCGGTGCCGCCCACGAGCAGCACCACGTCGGGGCGGGCGGCGCGCAACGCGCCCAGGTCGGCCGCGCCGAGC
Source organism: Micromonospora mangrovicola (assembly GCF_047200535.1). Lineage (NCBI taxonomy): Bacteria > Bacillati > Actinomycetota > Actinomycetes > Micromonosporales > Micromonosporaceae > Micromonospora > Micromonospora mangrovicola. The sequence continues at coordinate 21,770 of NZ_JBJZOG010000033.1, forward strand.
CGCCCGGCGGCGACGTGCACCACGTTGGCCCCGGCGGACAGGCCGACCCGCCGGCCGGCCTGCGCGGTCACCAGCGGCTCGTAGCCGATGACGGCCAGCCGCAGGCCACCGCCGGCCGACGAGCAGACGTACCAGGGCAGGTCACCGCCGCCGAGCCCGGCGGCGGCCGCGTCGACGGCGGCGTCCAGGCCGTGCAGCACGTCGGTGCCGACGGTGGTCGGCGCGGACGCCGCCGCGACCAGCCGGCCGTCGTCGAGGTCGACCACCGCCGCCTTGGTGTACGTCGACCCGACGTCGGCGCAGACGGCGACGTTCACGCCGCCGGGGGTACCACGACCGTGCCGGTCGCGGTGACCGCGACGATCGGCTCGGCGAGGACCTCGGCGGCCGACTCGCCGCGGTCGGGGCGGCCCCGGCACACCACCCGCGCCGCGAAGTCGATGGTGCGGCTGCGGGTGCCGACCCGGGTGACGGTGGCCACGACCTCGAGCACGTCCCCGGCCTTCATCGGCGCCGTGAACTGCACGTCGGAGTAGGAGGCGAACAGCCCCTCGTCGCCGTCGGTGCGGATGCACACCTCGGTGGCGACGTCCCCGAACAGGCCCAGCGCGTACGCCCCGTCGACCAGGTTGCCCGCGTAGTGGGCGTGGGAGTACGGCACGTACCGGCGGTGGGTGACGGTCAGGCCGACCCGGGAGTCGCTCATGCTCTCGCCTTCTTGTTCGTGATCAGGGCGTGGACCAGGTAGCTGGCGACCTCGCCGGGGGTGGTGCCGCGGCCGAAGATCCGGTCGACGCCCAGCTCCCCGGTCATCGTCTCGTCGAAGCGGGGGCCGCCGACGATCAGCAGGGGCCGCTTCCCGGCGGGCATGGCCTCCCGGAACGCGGCGGACATCTCGCGGGTGTTGTGCAGGTGCGCGTCGCGTTGGGTGACGACCTGCGACACCAGCACCGCGTCCGCCTTCTCCTGCCGGGCGGCCTCCACCAGCTCGGGGACGCTGACCTGCGCGCCCAGGTTGGTGACCTTCAGCTCCCGGTAGTACTCCAGGCCCTTCTCCCCGGCGATGCCCTTGACGTTGAGGATCGCGTCGATGCCGACGGTGTGCGCGTCGGTGCCGATGCACGCGCCCACCACCGACAGCTTGCGGCGCAGCTTCTGCTTCACCACCGTGTTGACCTCCTTGGCCGACAGCAGCGGGAAGTCCCGCTCCACGACCTGCACCTGGGACAGGTCCACCAGGTGGTTGACGCGCCCGTAGACGACGAAGAAGGTGAACCCGTCGCCCATCTGCTTGGCGTGCACCAGCATCGCCGGGTCGATGCCCATCTTGTTGGCCAACTGGACCGCGGCGCCCTCGGCCCGCTTGTCGTGCGGCACGGGCAGGGTGAACGACACCTGCACCATGCCGTCGCCGGTGGTGTCCCCGTACGGCCGGACGATCTTCTTCTTCGCCGCCGCGCTCACGCGCGCTCCCCTTCCAGGATCTCGGTGGCCGGGTTGTAGTAGTCGCCTTCGTGCTTCGCGACGCCGTCGAGGCCCTTGCCCCGGTCCGCGGGCCGCTTCATGATCCCGAAGGTGCCCTCGGCGATCGCGGTGAGCAGGGACTGCTCACCGATGCGCTCGAGCAGCTCCACGGCCTCGGCCAGCACCCGGTGAGCGCGCTGCTGGATGAACCCCCCCGGGGCGGGCACGAAGTCCTCGTGCAGCCCACCGGCGGCGCCCAGCACGTACCGCACATTCTGCAGGGCGATGTCGCGGTCCGACAGCCACGGCGTCACCACGGCCTCGGTCATCATGCCGACCAGCAGGATGCCCTGCCCGGTCATGGTGCCGACCAGGTTGAAGAACCCGTCGAGCAGGTTGCCGCGGAACACGTCACCGGTCATGTGCTTGGTCGGCGGCATCCACTTCAGCGGCGCGTCGGGGAACAACTCCCGGGCCAGCAGCGCGTGCGCCAGCTCCAGCCGGAACGACTCCGGCAGGTCCGGGTTGATCTCGAACGCGTGCCCGAGGCCCAACAGCGGGTCGGCCAGCCCGGCCTCGTGCGCGAAGTACTCGTTGAGCAGCTGCGACACGGTCACCGTGTGCGCCTCGTCAACAGCGTCGGCGGTGGTGAGGTAGTTGTCCTCACCGGTGTTGATGATGATCCCGGCGCGGGCGTGCACCTGCCGGGAGAACCGCTGGTCGACGAAGGTGCGGATCGGGTTGATGTCGCGGAACAGGATCCCGTACATCGAGTCGTTGAGCATCATGTCCAGCCGTTCCAGGCCGGCCAGGGTGGCCATCTCCGGCATGCACAGGCCCGACGCGTAGTTCGTCAGCCGCACGTACCGGCCCAGCTCCTTGGACGACTCGTCCAGCGCGGCCCGCATCAGCCGGAAGTTCTCCTGCGTGGCGTACGTGCCGGCGAAACCCTCCCGGGTGGCGCCCTCGGGCACGTAGTCCAGCAGCGACTGCCCGGTGGAACGGATCACGGCGATGATGTCCGCGCCGGCCCGGGCGGCGGCCTGCGCCTGCGGGATGTCCTCGTAGATGTCGCCGGTGGCCACGATCAGGTAGATCCACGGCCGCTGCTTCGGGTCCCCGTACCGCTTGACGAGCCGGTCCCGCTCGGCGCGGCGCCGGTCGATCTGCCGCACCCCGGCGGCGACCGACTTGCGGGCGGCCCTACGCGCGGCAGTGGCCGCCCTGCCGGTGGGCTGGTCGAACCGCACCGACCCGGCGGCGGCCTTCTGCGCCAGCAGCGTCACGTCGCTGATGCCCTCGCGGGCCAGGGCGTCGAACACCGGCACCGCCACCCCGTGCCCCAGCCCGACGTCACCGACGACGGCGTCGACCAGCCGGTTCACCCATGGGATGCCGTCCGGGTCCGCGCCGCTCACCCCGGCCAGCCGCAGCACCGCCCGCTCCACCGACACGGTGGTGTGGCTGCGCGCCAGATCCACCACCGGCTGCCCGGCACGGCGCGCCAACTCCCGCGCCCGCGCCACCAGCGCCGGATCCAGCCCAAGCTTGCCTGTCACGCCGTCACCCCGCCGCGCTCGGCGACGCCGTGCCGGCGCCGGTGCTGTGTCGATGATTCGCTCGCAAGCTCGCTCACGCACGCCCTTCCTGATAGCTCACGTCACTGCTCCTGGTAGATCACGTCACCGCGCAGCACCGTCGCCCGGCACACCGGCAGCGGCGTCGGATCCTGCGCGCCGCGCGCCTCCGGGTCCTCGGCCTGCAACACCGGCAGGCCCCGCTCCACCCCCGCCGGGGTGGACCACACCGCGAACGTGGCCGGCGCGCCCAACGCGAGCACACCCTCGTTGTCCAGGTGCACCGCCCGCCAGCCGCCGCGGCTGTGCGCGGCGAACGCCGCCCGCACACTCATCCGCTGCGCCGGGTTGTGGTGCGCCGCCGCCGCCCGCACCGAACCCCACGGGTCCAGCGGCGTCACCGGCGAGTCCGACCCGAAGGCCAGCGCCACCCCGACCGAATGCATGGCACCCATCGGGTTGGACTCCAGCGACCGGGACAGCCCCAACCTCGACTCGTACATCCGGCCCGCGCCGCCCCACAGCCGGTCGAACGCCGGCTGCATCGACGCGACGATGCCGTACTCGACGAACCCGGCGATCAGCCGCTTGCTCATGATCTCCGCGTGCTCGACCCGGTGCCTGGCCGCCCGCAGCCGATCCACGCCCAGCTTCTCCGCCGCCCCCGCGAACCCGTCGAGGACCGTGGCGATCGCCGCGTCCCCGATGGCGTGGAACCCGCCCTGCAACCCGTGCGCCGCACAGTCCAGCAGATGGTCACGCACCTGCTCGGCGGTGACGTACCCGTGCCCGCAGCCCCCCGGCTCCCCGTCCAGGTACGCCGCCGACACGTGCGCCGTCCGCGACCCGAGCGCCCCGTCGGCGAACAGGTCACCACCGGCCCCGACCGCGCCCAACTCCCGGGCCCGCGCCGCGCCCAGCAGCTCCCCCCAGTACCCGTACACCTCGGGCACCCCGGCCCCGGAGATCGCCAGCAGCCCGGTGAAGTCCTCCTCGTCGGAGATCTCCGGGCCACCGCACTCGTGCACCGCGGCGATCCCCAGCGACGCCGCGTGCCGCAGGGCCACCCGCTGCGCGGCGATCCGCTGCGCCCGGGTCACCGAGCCCTGCGCCGCCGCCCGCACCACATGGTGGGCGTCGCGACGCAGCCACCCGGACGCGTCGTAGCCGGCCGCGGCCGTCACGTCCGGGCAGGCCGCCAGCAACGCCGCCGACACCAGCGCCGAGTGGATCGACGCCTGCGACAGATACACCTTCCGGCCCCCGGCCGCCTGGTCCAACGCGGTCGCGTCCGGCAGCGTCCGATCCGACCAGGTGGACTCGTCCCACCCGTGTCCGAGCACCACGGCGTCGGCGGGCAGTGTCGCCGCGAACGCCGCCACCGCCTCGCACACCGAACCCGCCGAGTAGGTACCCGACAGATCCAGCCCCGACAGCGCCAACCCGGTGTCCGTGGCGTGCACGTGGGCGTCCACGAACGCCGGCGTCACCAGCGCCCCGTCCAGCACCACCACCCGGTCGGCGGCCGGCGCGTCGGCGTCGGCGCCCAGCCACGCGATCCGGCCGTCGCGCACCAGCAGCGCCGTCGCGCGCGGGTCGGCCGGACAGTGCAGCACTCCGCCGCGGTACAAGGTCGAGGGGTTCGTCATGGTGTCAGTCTGCCGCCAACCGCGCCTCGAACAGACGACGCACCCCCGGCTCGGCGCGCAGCAGCTCCAGCGCCAACTCCGCGTGACCCGGCACGTACCCGTTGCCGACCAGCATCGTCACGTCCGCCGCCAGACCCTCCGCGCCCAGCGCCGCCGCCGCGAAGCTCGTCGCCATCGAGAAAAAGATCACCGTGCCGCCGTCCTCGGTGGCCAGCACCGCCCCGTGCTCGCAGCCCGGCACGTCCACGCACACCACCGTCACGTCGGCGGGCGCGCCCAGCGCGGTGGTCACCGCCGTCGACAGGCCCACCGGGTCCCGGGCGTCGGCCAACGCGACCACGTCGGCCAACCCGGCCGCGTCGAGGGCGGCCCGCTCCCCGGCCACCGGCACCACCCCGACCGTGCGGCCCGCACCCGCCCGCCGCGCCGCGGCCAGCGACAGCGACCCGCTCTTGCCGGCCCCGCCGATCACCGCCACGGTCACCGGCCGCGGGTCACCCTCCCGCCGGCGCCGCGCCACCTGCTCGGCGACCACCCGCGCGGTCAACGCCGGCGCTCCGCACACGTCCAGCACGGCCAGGGACAGTTCCGGGTGCAGGTCCGCCGGGAGCACCGCCGCGATCGAACGGGCGAACAGGATCGCGTACCCGTCGCAGGGCACCTGCTCGCTGCGCCCGTCCCAGCGCGCCAGGCCGTCCAGGATCATCAGCGGCGTCAGGGTCAGCGAGACCAGCGTCGCGACCCGGTCGCCCGGCCGCAGCCCCAGCGGCGAGCGCCTGCCCGCCTCCTCGACGGTGCCGATCAACATGCCGCCGGAGCCGGTCACCGGGTTCTGCATCTTCCCCCGGGCAGAGATGATCTCCAGCACCTCGGCGCGGACCTTCTCCCCGTCCCCGCCGTGCTTCTCCGACAGTTGCCGGAAGCTCGCCGCGTCCAGGTTCAGCCGCTCCACCCGGATCCGCACCTCGTTCGAGGCGATCCGCGGGTCCGCGTCCAGGCGCCACGCCGCCTGCGGCAGCACCCCCGCCGGTTCCACAACGCGGTGCAGGCCCACCGGTGACGTCACGCCGACCCCCTATGCTCAGCCGCTCGAACCCCTGACCAGGACTCGCATCGCGGGAAAACTTCCGGCAGAATAATTTCTTCACCGGATATTTTCCAGTAGCCTTCGCAAACGTTGATCAACCCGCACCGCCAACGAGGAGGGGCCGTGACCCAGACCCAACCGGTGGAGACCATCCCAGCGCCCCGCTCCGCGCCGGTCGCGGTCCCCACCGCCGGACAGCCCTACGAATACCGCCGCAGCCCTCTGGTCGAACCCGACTGGACCCGCTTCCCCGGCTGGCGCCACGTCACCCGCGAGCAGTGGGAGAACGCCCAGTGGCAGCGGGTCAACTGCGTCAAGAACATCAAGCAGCTGCGCACCGTCCTCGGCGACCTCGTCGACGAGACCTTCTACGCCGACCTCGAGGCCGACCAGAAGGCCCTGGCCACCATGTCCATGCTGGTGCCCCCGCAGATGCTCAACACCATGGTGCCGTTCGAGCCCATGACCACCGAGGCGCTCCTCGCCGACCCGATCCGCCGCTACATGATCCCGGTCGCCTCCGACCGGCGCACCGACTGGCCGTCGCACCCGTACGCCACCCGCGACAGCCTCCACGAGCACGACATGTGGGTCGCCGAGGGCCTCACCCACCGCTACCCCACCAAGGTCCTCGCCGAACTGCTCTCCACCTGCCCGCAGTACTGCGGCCACTGCACCCGCATGGACCTCGTCGGCAACTCCACCCCCACCGTCGACAAGCTCAAGCTCACCCTCAAGCCCGTCGACCGCTACGACGCCCACATCACCTACCTCAAGGCCCACCCCGGCGTCCGCGACGTGGTCGTCTCCGGCGGCGACGTGGCCAACGTGCCGTGGAAGAACCTCGAGTCCTACCTCATGCGGCTACTCGAGATCGAAACCATCCGCGACATCCGGCTCGCCACCAAGGCCCTCATGGGCCTGCCCCAGCACTGGCTCCAGGCCGACGTCGTCGAGGGCCTCGAACGCGTCGCCCGCACCGCCGCCCGCCGCGGCGTCAACCTCGCCATCCACACCCACGTCAACCACCGGCAGTCCCTCACCCCGCTGGTCGCCAAGGCCGCCCAGACCGCCCTCGACGTCGGCGTCCGCGACGTCCGCAACCAGGGCGTGCTCATGCGCGGCGTCAACGCCACCAGCGCCGACCTGCTCGACCTCTGCTTCGGCCTCCAGGGCGAGGCCGGCATCCTGCCGTACTACTTCTACATGTGCGACATGATCCCCAACGCCGAGCACTGGCGCGTCCCCGTCTGGCACGCCCAGCAGCTCCAGCACGACATCATGGGCTACCTGCCCGGCTACGCCACCCCGCGCATCGTCTGCGACGTCCCCTTCGTCGGCAAGCGCTGGGTGCACATGCTCACCGAGTACGACCGCGAACGCGGCATCTCCTACTGGACCAAGAACTACCGCACCTCGATCGAGTCCGCCGACCTCGAAGCGCTCAACAAGCGCTACGCCTACTACGACCCGATCGACACCCTGCCCGAGGCAGGCCAGGCCTGGTGGGCAGCCCACCGCAACGACTGACCCGCACCACCCGTCGCCCCGCGGCCCCACGGCCGCGGGGCGACGCGCGTCAACCCCGCGGCCCGTACATGATCACGGCTACCCCCAGCAGGCAGATCGCCGCGCCCGCCACGTCCCACCGGTCCGGCCGGAACCCGTCCACCAGCACACCCCACGCCAACGAGCCCGCCACGAACACACCCCCGTACGCGGCAAGAATCCGGCCGAAGTGCGGGTCCGGCTGGAACGTCGCCACAAACCCGTACGCCGCCAACGCCAACACGCCCGCCGCGACCCACCACAACCCCCGGTGCTCCCGCCAGCCCTGCCAGACCAGCCACGCTCCCCCGATCTCCGCCAGCGCAGCCAACCCGAACAACAGCAGCGAGCGCAGCAGCACGGTCACCCCGCGACCCCAACCACCCGCGCTCCCACCCCTACGCCGCTGAACCCGGGCCCACCCGCCCGAGCCGCCGAAGCCGCCGTCAACCCGTCACCTCGGACCCCGCCTCGAACGGTATCGGGCACCCCTCGGCGGCCGCACACTCCACCAGATCCGCACACCCCACCGCCACCGCCGCCCGCAACGTGCCCGCCACCACCCGCAGCTCCGCGATCCGCGCCTCCACCTCGGCCAGCTTCGCCACCGCCCGCGACCGCACGTCCGGCGCGCCCCGCCGCCGGCGCACCGCCAGCAGCTCCGCCACCTCGTCCAGCGTGAACCCCAACCGCTGCGCCGCCTTCACCGCCCGCAGCACCGTCACCGCCTCCACCGGATAGACCCGGTGCCCGCCCGGGCTGCGCGCCGGCTCGGCGAGCAACCCCCGCCGCTCGTAGTAGCGCAACGTCTGCGGATTCACCCCGGCCGCCGCCGCGACCTCCCCGCTGCGCAACCCGCTCACCACCGCTCACCCCCGGCCCGCGCCGCGAGCGCGTCCAGCACCCCGACGTACGCCTCGGGCACCGCCACATCCACCCGGATCGCACCGGCCACCGGGGTGACCGTGAACGCGAAGAAGGAACAGCATCGCGACTCTCGCGCGGTGAGGTCACGGACCATCGCCTCGGCGCCGACGGCCAACTCCCAGCGCAACCGCGTCGGCGACACCCGGCGCTGCCGGCGCAGCCCGGTCCGGAACAGCTCGTCGAACTCGGCCACCCGCAGCGGCCGTTCCACCGTCGGCAGGGTGCACGACTGCGGCACCCAGCCCTCCTGATCGGCGTCCATGCCTCGACCGTAAACCCGTACCCGGGTACCGGATGCAAGCGACGGCGGGCCCCCGGTGTCCGGAGGCCCGCCGTCCACGGGTCACTTCTCGAAGGCGTCCTTGACATCGCGGCCGGCCTGCTTCGTGTCCTGGCCGGACTGGCGAGCCCGGGCGGCGCTCTGTTCGCTCGCGCCCTCCGCCCGCAACCGTTCGTTGTCGGTGACGTCGCCGATCCGCTCCTTGGCGAGGCCGCTCAGCTCCTGAGCCTTGCTCTTCGCCTTGTCGGTGAAGCTCATGGGACTCCCTCCGCTGCCGCGGTGTGCCGGGCCGAACGGCCCGCTCTCTCCTCGCGTCCCCGTCCGGTGGCCACTGAAACCCCGGTGCCTTCGGTGACCGAGCACAATGCCGCTAGGGCATCCTAGGATACTAGGTGAACGCTGAGGCCGGGCGGCTGGTTAACTGGACGACATGGGAGAAATCCTGCTGATCCGGCACGGCGAGACCACCTGGAGCGCCAGCCGCCGGCACACCTCGTACACCGACCTGGCGCTCACCCCCGACGGCGAGCGGCAGGCCCGCGCCCTGGCGGCGATGCTGGCCGGCCGCCGGTTCGTCCGGGTGCTGTCCAGCCCCCGGCAGCGCGCCCTGCACACCGCCCACCTCGCCGGGCTGACCGTCGACTCCGCCGACCCGGACCTGGCCGAGTGGGACTACGGCGAGTACGAGGGCCGCACCACCGCCGACATCCTCGAGGACCGCCCGCACTGGAACATCTGGACCGACGGCTGCCCCGGCGGGGAGTCACCGGCGCAGGTCGGCGAACGCCTCGACCGGGTGCTCGCCCGGATCGCTCCCCTGCTCGACCGGGGCAGCATCGCCCTGGTCGGGCACGCACACAGCCTGCGGGTGCTCGGCGCCCGCTGGATCGGACTGCCGCCGTCGGCCGGCGGCCTGCTGCGGCTGGACACCGCCACGGTCAGCGTGCTCGGTCACGAGCACCGCCGGAGCGTCATCCTGCGGTGGAACCAGCCGGTTCCGCAGACGACCGCGGCAGGCCCGGACCGGGCGACCCGGCACTGATCCTCGGCGGCCGGTTGTCGCCCGGCCCAGGTCCAGCGCCAAGGCGAACCGGAGCCGATCGATGCCGATCGCCGTCACAGATAGCGCGAGGCCTCGTCGAGGAAGCGCTGCGCGTACCGGTCCGCCGGGATGTCCCCGAGGTAGTACTTCTTGAGGTCGCGGCGGGTGGTGGCCATGGGGTCGGTGCCGAGGAGATCGTCGAGGGCGGCGTCGAGTCCCTGCACACGGCCGCCGTGGGCGTCGATCACGTAGGCCGCCCGCGCGAGCGGAAACGCCCCCGGGAACTGCGCCGCCGGCGCCGAGACGGCCACCATCACAAAAGGCTTCTCCGAGTACAGGTAGTCCGCCACCACGCTCGACACGTCCGACACCATCGCGTCCGAGGCGTTGAAGCAGTCGGCGACCGACATCGCCACCTCCGCCTCGACTCCGAAGACGTGTGGCCGCCCGTTCATCCGGCGGTCGTCGGCCAGCAGTGTCCGGATGCGCGCGCACTCGCGGGTCAACTCCGCGGACCGCTTCGTGTACGGATGCGGCCGGAAAACGACGCTGCACCCGCGAGCGACGAGCGCCTTGACGATGTCGTAGCCGACGAGCAGCGACGAGTAGTTCGAGTCGGCGTAGAAGCCGGCCCACGTCGGCGCGTACAGGATCCGGGGGTTGGCGATCGAGGCGATCGGCCCGGTGGCGATGGCGACGTTCTCCACCTGAGGACGCCCGACGATGGCGAACATCTCCGCGGGCATGCGTACGCCGTTCGCCGCGAACCGGTCGATCGCGGCCTGGCCCGCGACGAAGTTCCGGTCGTAGATCCGGAAGACCGGGTTGTGACTCGGCACCTTGTCGCTGTCGCCATGGTTGAGTTGGATGTGCGTCAGGTTCGTGTAACGGACGACGTGGTTGTTCACGGTTGCGGTGTTGACGTAGAAGGCCGCCCGCAGCGACGGGGCGACGACGTCGTCCAACTGGTTGAGCCCCATCCGCAGCACGACCGGGACCGTGGTCAGACCCACGACCTCCTTGAAGTTGGTCTGGTTGCGAACCACCACGAAGAACTTCCTGCCGAGGCGTTCCAGGTAGGGCAACCACATCGCGAGCTGGTAGGCGGTGCCGGCCGGCGCGTTCCAGTGCACGAGAAAGACCGGCTCGTAGGCGGTCAGCGCCGCGTGCAGTTTCGTCTCCCGGCCACGCCGCGCCAGCACCGCCCTCAACCCCTGCAACCCGGTGAACAGAGTGAACCCGAGCGCCGCGGCCGCCACCGCCAGCGCGATCCCCCCGACCAGGTCGGTGAACGCGCAGACCAGCGCCACGAGCACCGCAGCGCCGTTGGCCAGCGCCACCCGGCCCGGGCTCCGGCCGCGCTCCGGCTGCGAGCCGATTCCGGGCAGGTTGGCCGCGACCGGGTAGACCGCCGCGTACATGGCCGCCAACAGCGGTTCGCTGAGAACCGCCAGCCCCGCGACGGCGACACCGACGGCCAGCGTGGGATCGAGACCGTGGACCGCGCCGAGCAGGTAGGCGCAGGCGAGCAGGAGGACGCGCGCCACGACGGAGGTTCCGGCGGCCACCGCACCGCGGCGCCACGTCCAGCCCAGCAGACAGAGCGCGGCAACGGCCGGGGCGAGCGCCCAGAGGCGGGAGTCGCCCACCGCCGCCAGCAGCAGGGCGGCAAGGGCAGGAAGCTCGACCGCCAGGGCGGGCAGTCGCGCCCCGGCGGCCGACGTCCGCGCCTCCGCCAGCCAACCGCTGAACCGGGACCGGCCCGGCTTCGACGCCGTCATCGCCCGACCCCGAACGCCCGACCTCGGCACGTCGCCTGGAAGCTCTGTCGCAAAGCCAACTCCTTCACCCACGGGCTGGACCCGCTCCTCGCGGCTCGCGGCTCGGTCGTTCACAATAGGCGGACCGGAACCGCCCACGGGTCCCGGCCGCGCCGGCACCCGTGCGCGAACCCGCTGACTCAGCCGATGCCACGGAGCCGGTGCTGATTCACCTGGTCCGGGCCGACCTTCGGCGGGCGATGCTCGTACGGGGTGGAGAGCACGACGGTCGTCCGGGTGGTGACGCTCGCGGCCGTGCGGATCTCCTGGAGCACCCGCTCCAGGTCGGCCGGCCCCGCCACCCGGACCAGCAGCAGGTAGAAGTCCTCCCCCGCCACCGAGTAGCAGGAGTCGATCTCCGGCAGGTGGGCGAGCCGCTCCGGCGCGTCGTCCGGCTGCGACGGGTCGAACGGCCGGATCGCCACGAACGCGGTCAACGGCAGGTCCAGAGCCTCGAACGAGACCCGCGCGGCGTACCCCTTGATGACGCCGCGCTGCTCCAGCCGGCGGACCCGCTGGTGCACGGCCGACACCGACAGCCCCACCCGCTCGGCGAGGTCCGTGTACGACAGCCGACCGTCACCGGTGAGCGCGGCGACGATGGCCCGGTCGATCTCCTCCACGCGGTGCAACCTACCGGAGTGAACGCTCCCACGCCGCACCCGGCCCGCCGGCCGTCACGCTCGGCGGACCGTCCGGTCGCGAACCGCGTCCGCGGCGTAGTTCAGCACCTCCGCCAGGTCGTCCTCGTCGAGGAACGGCAGGTCGGTGAGGATGTCGGTGACGGACATGCCGTCGGCCATCATCGCCAGCAGCGTGGCAACGGGGATCCGCGACTGCCGTACGCAGGGCGCACCCCTCATGACGTCGGGGTCGACGGTGATCCGCGGGAATGCCACCGCCACAGGTTAGTGGTCCCGGCGGGATTTCCGTCCGACGGCGTCGAGTCGGGTGGCCGCCCGATCGTCAGACAGTCGAGCGGGTCGGCAACCGGCCGCCCGCAGCGAACGAGGAGAGACACGTGCGCTACACGATGGTGATCTGGGGCGACGACTCGACGGCCAAGGACCCGGCCCTGATCGACGAGGTCGACGCCTGGTGGCAGAAGTGGCACGCCGCCGGCAAGGTCGTCCGGGGCGGGGCGAAGCTGGACGACCCGGGTGCCACGAAGACCGTCCGCCGGGGCACGGACGGGCAGCCGATGGTGACCGACGGCCCGTACCTCGAGCTGAAGGAGATCATCGGCGGGTACATCCACCTCGAGACCGACAACTTCGACGAGGCGGTGGCGGTGGCAGCCACCTGGCCGGCGATCGCCGCCGGGTACACGGTCGAGGTGCGCCCGATCGTCGGCTAGGCGGCGAGACGGCGGGCGAGCAGCTCGCGTTCGGCCGGGTTGGTGGCCAGCGCGAGCGCCCGCCGCGTCGCCTCGACCGCCTCGCCGTCGCGGCCGAGCGCCCGCAGCAGCTCGGCCCGGGTGGCGTGCCAGAGCCGGTAGCCGGTCAGCCGGTCACCGAGGGCGTCGACCTCGGCGAGGGCCACCGCCGGTCCGTGGGTGTACCGGGTGGCGACGGCGCGGCCCAGCCGGACCACGGGGGTCGGCTGCACCGCGTCCAACCGGTCGTAGAGGGCGCGCACCGCCGTCCAGTCCGTCCGGTCGACCGAGGGGGCCAGGGCGTGCTGGGCGGCGATGGCCGCCTGCAACTGGTAGGGCCCGGCTGTCCCCGGGGCGGCGGCGCGGCGCAGCCGGGCCACCGCGGCGCCGATGAGCGCGGCGTCCCACCGCCGGCGGTCCTGCTGCTCGAGCAGGACGATCCGGCCCGCGGCGTCGAAGCGGGTGGCGGCGCGGGCCTCGTGCAGTTCCAGCAGCGCCGCCAGGCCGGCCACCTCCGGCTCGCGGGGCATCAGCTCGACGAGCTGGAGCGCCAGGTCCAGCGCCTCCCGGGCGAGGTCACGCCGCTGCGGCGTCTCCGCCGACGAGGCCAGGTAGCCCTCGTTGAAGACCAGATAGACCACCGCGAGCACGGCGCGCAGGCGGGCGGCGTACTCCTCGGCGGGCGGCAGGTCGAAACGCACCCCGGCCCGGCGCAGCTGCCGCTTCGCCCGGACCAGACGCTGGGCCATCGTGGCGGTGGGCACCAGGTACGCGGCGGCGATCTGCTCGGCCGACAGCCCGCTCACCGCGTTGAGGGTCAACGCCACCTGGGCCGGCTCCGCCAGGCCGGGGTGGCAGCAGGCGAACAGCAGCGCCAGCCGGTCGTCACCGGTGGACCCGGCCGGCGGGGTCCGCGCGAGCAGGGCCGCCTTCGCCCGGCCGGTGGCGTCGCGGCGCAGCCGGTCCAGGGCCTTGCGCCAGGCGACGGTGACCAGCCAGCCCGAGGGGTGCTCCGGCACGCCGTCGGTCGGCCAGTGCCGCAACGCCTCCCCGACGGCGTCCTGGAGGGCGTCCTCGGCCAGGTCGAGGTCGCCGAGGCGGCGGGTCAGCACGCCCAGCATGCTGCCCACCTCGGCCCGCCACACGCGGTCGAGCGCCGCCGTCGGCTCGGACATCGGCCCAGGCTACGACCGGGGGCTCAGCCCTTGGCGAGGGCCCGGGAGATGACCAGCCGCTGGATCTGGTTGGTGCCCTCGACGATCTGGAGCACCTTCGCCTCCCGCATGTACCGCTCGACCGGGTGATCGGCGACGTAACCGGCGCCGCCGAGCACCTGCACCGCGTCGGTGGTCACCCGCATCGCCACGTCGGTGGCGAAGAGCTTCGCCTTCGCCGCCTCGATCGAGTACGGCCGGCCGGCGTCGCGCAGCCGCGCGGCGGCCAGCATCAGGGCGCGGGCCGCGGAGATCTGGGTGGCGTGGTCGGCGAGGCCGAAGCCGAGGCCCTGGAAGTCGATGATCGGCTTGCCGAACTGCCGGCGCTCCTTGGCGTAGCCGACCGCGTAGTCGAGGGCGGCCTGGGCCAGCCCGACGGCGCAGGCGGCGATGCCGAGGCGGCCGGAGTCCAGGGCGGACATGGCGATGGTGAAGCCCATCGCCTCCCCGCCGATCAGCCGCTCGGCGGGCACCCGGGCCCCGTCGAAGGCGATCTGGGCGACCGGGGAGGCGTGCAGGCCCATGGTCCGCTCGGCGGCCTGCGGGTGGATGCCCGGGGTGTTCCGGTCGGCGAGCAGGCAGGAGATGCCCTTCGAGCCGGGGCCGCCGGTACGGCAGAAGATGTTGTAGAAGTCCGCCACCCGGGCGTGCGTGATCCACGCCTTGGTGCCGGTGACCACGTAGTCGTCGCCGTCGCGGACCGCCTTCGTGGTCAGCGCCGCCGCGTCCGAGCCCCCCTGCGGCTCGGAGAGGCAGTACGCCCCGAGCAGCTCCCCGCCGATCATGTCGGGCAGCAGCTTGCGCTGCTCGTCGCTGCCGTACTGGGCGAGCGGGTAGCAGGACAGGGTGTGCACGCTGACCGCCTCGGCGACGGCGAGCCACCGGCTGGCGAGGATCTCCAGCACCTGGAGGTAGACCTCGTACGGCTGGGCGGCGCCGCCGTGCTCCTCGGCGTACGGCAGGCCGAGCAGGCCGGCCCGGCCCAGCGTGCGCAGCACCTCGCGGGGGAACTCGGCACGCTCCTCGAAGTCGGCGGCCTTCGGGGCGAGTTCGCGGTCGGCGAGCTCGGTGGCGAGGTCCAGCAGGTCGTGGGCCTCGTCGGTGGGGAGGATCCGGTCGACGTTCATAGCGCGATTAGCTCCGTGGGGGTGGTGTTGAGCCGTTGGCCGCCGTCCGTCGTGCAGACGACGATGTCCTCGATCCGGGCACCGTGCCGCCCGGCGAGGTAGATCCCGGGTTCGACCGAGAAGGCCATGCCGGCCTCCACGGGTCGGGGGTTGCCGGCCACGATGTAGGGCTCCTCGTGAGTGTCCAGGCCGATGCCGTGACCGGTGCGGTGCAGGAAGGCGGCGCCGTAGCCGGCGGCGGTGATGACGTCACGGGCGGCCGCGTCGACCGCCTCGGCGGTGACCCCGGGGCGCACCGCGGCCACCGCGGCGCGCTGGGCCTCGTACAGCACCGTGTAGTAGTCGGTGAACTCGGCCGGGGCAGGGCCGCCGACGACGTAGGTGCGGGTGCAGTCCGAGCGGTAGCCGGACGGCATGGTGCCGCCGATGTCGACCACCACCGGCTCGCCGGCCCGGATCGGCCGGTCGGCGGTGCCGTGGTGCGGGCTGGCGCCGTTGGGGCCGGCGGCGACGATGACGAAGTCGACGCGCACGTGGCCGGCCGTCCGGATCGCGGCGGCGATGTCGGCGGCCACCTCGACCTCGGTGCGACCGGGACGCAGCCACTCGCCCATCCGCGCGTGCACCACGTCGATCGCTGCGCCCGCCTCGGCGAGCGCGGCCACCTCCGCGGCGGACTTGCGGACCCGCAGTTCCCGCAGCACCTCGGAGGCGAGGCGCTGGGCGGCGTCGGGCAGCGCGGCGCGCAGCGCCAGAACCTGCTCGGCCCACATCCGGTCGGCCAGCCCCACCGCGCGCACCGGGCCGGGCAGGGCCGCGCGCACCAGCGGGTACGGGTCGGTGCCGTCGGGATGGTCGACGATGCGCACGCCGGTGGCCGGGGCGGCCCCCGCGCCGGGGCGTTCCAGGGTCGGCACGATCAGGGTGGGCTCGCCCTCGGCGGGCAGCACGAGGCAGGTCAGCCGCTCGCCCTCGTGGGCGTCGTACCCGGTCAGGTAGCGCAGGTCGGAGCCGGGCGTGAGAAGCAGCGCGTCGAGGCCGGCGGCGGCCGTGGCGCGTCGCGCGGCGGCCAGCCGCTCGGCCGGGTACAGCTCGTCGGATCCCACCCCCCGAGCTTAACGGTCGTTTGGGCTCCGGCGGGAGTCGGTCGCCCCGACCACGGCCGGCGGCCCGGTGCGACGGACTGCGTCCCGACCGGACCGCGCCGTACGCTCGGTGCGGACGCGCCACGGAGCGGAGGGAGCACCATGGATTCTGCGGGTCGGATCGGGCGGCTGATGACCATGCGCGCCCAGCCGGGCCGGGGGGCCGAGGTCGCCGACGCGTTGCTGCGGGTGACCGACGGCCTGCGCGGGTTCCCCGGCTGTGAGCTGTACGTGATCAGCCGGGACCAGGTCGACCCGGACACCGTCCGGGTGACCGAGGTGTGGTCCGACGAGGAGGCGGTGCAGGCGGCGCTGGCCGCGGCCCCCGCCGCCGTCGGGGCCGCCCCGAGCATCGCCGATGTGCTGGGCATGCTGGCCGGGCCGCCCGAGCGGGTGGACGTCGTGCCGCTCGGCGGGGTCGGCCTGCCGGTCTGACAGTCCGGGCGCTGCCCTGCGTGCGGTCGACGGCGGCGCCCGCCGGACCCGGGGCTGATCGTCGCGGGACGAGCCGGGCGCAACCCCGCCAATCCGCCCGCGCGGCCTCCCGCCTCGCTACCGTCAGTGGTGTGGCGATCGTGAAGGTGCTCCTGCGTGGCGGGCCGTACGACGGAATGCCGGTGGACTGGGAGGTGCCCGACGCGTACGACCCGCCGCCGACGTACGAGCTCAGGCTCCATGGCGCGCATGAGGCGACCGAAGTTTTCGAGTACCGGCGGGTGGGGCGCGCTCCGGACGGTGCGCAGGAGTCGTGGATCTACGAGGCGCCCGAGGCCGGCGCCCGGTAGGGGCAGGTCACCCGGTGGCCGCCAGGACCACGGGGACGGCCACCGAGTTGATCCGCGAGCCGTCGAGCGCGGACACCTCGTACACCTCGATGGTGCCCGGGCCGGCGGTGGCCCGCCGGTAGCGGACGCTGATCCGGTAGTCGCCGCGACAGCCGGAGCCGCAGGTGGCGACGGTGAACCCGGTGCCGATCTCCCGGCCCGCGCCGTCGAGCACGCGGACGCTCACCGTCGCCTCGAAGACGTCGGCGGTCCCGGTGACCGTCACCGGGCTGGTGAGCCGGTCGCCGATGGACGGACCCGTCACCACGATCGGGGGCAGCAGGTCGGTGTAGTCGTCGCGTCCGGTCGGCCCGGTGTCGGTCGAGGTGAAGGCGACCCGCCGCACGGTGGGAAACTGGGTCAGCGTCCAGACCACCTGCGCCCGGCGGAACCGGACGGTCGCCGCGCCGCCGGTGTCGAACCCGGCGGGAGTGACCAGCGTGGCCACCTGGCCGACGATGCGGCTCACCTGCGCGCCGGGCGGGACCAGGGAGGTCATCCCGGTGGCGGTCTCGGCCAGCGACGGGCCGGCGGCGAGTTCGCTGAGCGCCGCTCGGGAGGTGG
This sequence comes from Micromonospora mangrovicola, assembly GCF_047200535.1. Lineage (NCBI taxonomy): Bacteria > Bacillati > Actinomycetota > Actinomycetes > Micromonosporales > Micromonosporaceae > Micromonospora > Micromonospora mangrovicola. Next base: position 39,413 of record NZ_JBJZOG010000033.1, read on the forward strand.
CCAGGGTGGCGGGCAGGGTACGCCGGGCGGGTACGAGCTTTCCGCCGCGGATGAACCAGAGCTGCACGGTGATCGTCCCGTCGGCCACTGGCGTCGCGGCGCTGCTCGGGGCCGGCGCCGACGGGGTGCGCCGGCCGGGCGAGGGGGCGCCGGCGGGGGTGCCGGGTGCCGTGCCGGTCGGCTGGGCGGCGGTGGTCGGGCCGGCTCCGGCCGGGGCCGGGCCGAGGGTGCCGGTCGAGGCCGGCGCGCAGCCGGCGGTGAGCACGAGCAGCGCCGCGAGCGGCGCGATCAGGCGTCGCACCGGTCACCTCCGTCGGCGGGCAGTTCGAGACGGAAGCAGGTGCCCCGGCCGACCTCGCTGCGGACCTCGAGCCGACCGCCGAGCAGCCGGGCGTTCTCCAGGGCGATGGCCAGGCCGAGACCGCTGCCGGCACCGGTGCGGGCCGGGTCGGCCTTGTAGAAGCGGTCGAACAGGTGCGGCAGGTGCTCGGCGGGGATGCCGGGCCCCTGGTCGGTGACCTCGACCACCAGCGACGTCCCGCCGTGGCGTACCTCGGCCCGGACCTCGCCGCCGCCGTGCTCGACCGCGTTGGACACGAGGTTGGCCAGCACCCGTTCCAGTCGGCGCGGGTCGGTGGCGACCGAGGGTGCCTCACCGGCCACGGTCACCCGGTCGGCCCACCCCCGCGCATCGGCGATGCCGCGCAGCACGCCCACGACGTCCACCGGCCGGATCGACACCGCCTCCCGCCCGACGTCCAGACGGGAGATCTCCATCAGCTCCTCGACCAGCCGGCGCAGCCGGACCACGTCGGCGACGAGGAGTTCGGCGGCACGGCGGGCGTCGGCCGGCAGGGTGTCCAGCTGCTCGGCCAGCAGCGACGCCGCCGCCACCAGGGCGGTGACCGGCGTACGCAGCTCGTGCGCCACGTCGGCGGTGAACCGCCGCTCCCGGGCCCGGGCGCGGGACAACGCGTCGATCTTCGCCTCCAGCGCCTCGGCCATCTCGTTGAAGGACGCGGCCCAGTCGCTGAACTCGTCCCGGCCGCCGACCGGCAGCCGGGTGTGCAGCAGTCCTTCGGCGACCGCCCGGGCCGCCCGGCTGGCCTGGCCCACCGGTTCGAGGGTCCGCCGGGCCAGGGCGCTGCCGACCGTGGCGGCGAGCAGCACCACCGCGACCCAGCCGACCGCCAGGGCCGTGCGGAGCTGGTCGAGATCGTCGACGACCTCGTCCTCCAGGCTCACCACGTACAACTGCGCGGTGGAGCCGGGGATCCGGCCACCAACCATCAGCAGGTGCGGTCGCGCGCCGGCGGGTGAGCGTTGGAAGCCGAGCTGCCCGGCGGCGACCGCGTCGCGCAGGGCCGGACCGGGCGTCGGCGCGTACCGGGGATCGGATGCCTGGACGTCGGCGGTGACCAGCAGCACCGGCCGTCCGTTCTGCGCGAAGGTGGCCAGCAGGTCCGCCCGGCGCGCGTCGGTCAGCGGCAGGAACTGCGCAGCGAGAAGGAGCTGGTAGCGGGCGTCCGCCGCCGCGCGTTGCAGCGAGCCGTCGAAGCGGGCCTGCCGCAGCATCACATACGACCCGCCGGCGAGCGCGCCGGCGGACACCCCGGCGATGAGGACGAACGCGACGACGAGCCGGCGCCGCAGGCGCCCGGGCGCGACCCTCCCCGTCGTCATCGCCGCTCACCCCGTCGACAGCTTGTAGCCGGCGCCGCGGACCGTCCTGATCAGGGTCGGGGCGCCCGGATCGTCCTCCACCTTCGCGCGCAGCCGCTGCACCGCCACGTCCACCAGGCGAGAGTCGCCCAGATAGGCGTGCCCCCACACCCGGTCGAGCAGCAGTTCGCGGGTGAACACCTGGCCGGGCCGGCGGGCCAACTCCAGCAACAGCCGGAACTCGGTGGCGGTGAGGGTCAGCTCCCGGCCCGCCTTGCGGGCCACGAACCGCGCAGGGTCGATCTCCAGCGGCCCGGTCGTCACGATGCCCTCCTCGACCGGGGCGACGGTCCGGCGCAGCACCGCGCGGACCCGGGCGACCAGCTCCGGCAGGTCGAACGGTTTGCGCAGGTAGTCGTCCGCGCCGCACTCCAGCCCGACGACCACGTCGATGGTGTCGGTGCGGGCGGTGAGCATCAGGATCGGCACCTGGCTGGTGCGCCGGATCCGCCGGCACACCTCGAGGCCGTCGAGGCCGGGCAGCATCACATCGAGGACGATCAGGTCGACCGGGCGGGCCCGCCAGGCGGCGAGGGCCGCCGGGCCGTCGACTGCGGTGTCCACCCGAAACCCGGACCGCCGCAGACCGAGGGCGGTGACCTCCCGGATGGAGGCATCGTCCTCGACGACCAGTACGCGGCCCTCCATGATGCACTCAGGGTAGCCCGGTGCGACGTCCCGGGACCCTGACGCAACGGTCCGTGACGGGGGCCGGTCGGCCCCCGTCACCGGGCTCACTGCTGCCACTGGTGGGCGACGTCGAGGACGATCCGGCTGTGCGTACCCGGGCCGCTGAGCACGAAGACCCGGTACGGGAGCCGGGCGCGGACGCCGACGGCGAAGGTGGTGTAGCCCTCGAAGCTGCCGCCGAAGACCACGTCGCGCAGGGTGCGGTAGCCCAGCACGGTCGCGCCGTGATCACCGGCGCGGTACGGCACCGTGGCCACGTGGTTCCCGTCGTAGGCGGGCGCCCGCAGGGACACCCGCAGCAGCGCGCCGCCGGCCGTGTACGGGGACAGTGCAAGCCCCTGCCCCTCGGTCCAGGTCTCCCCGTACGCGACGGAGAAGCCGTTCGCCGGACCGGCGAACTCGAAGACCACCCGGTCCCAGCAGTCGTGCCGACCGGTGCGGACCTCGACCAGCGGGGCGCCGCTGAGCACGCCGCCCGCCTTGTCCGTGCTACCCCAGGTGATCCCGCAGTACGGGGTGGCGGCCGTGGCGCCGCCGGCGCCCGCGACCAGCCCGCCGAGCACGACCACCAGTGCCAGCAGTGCTCTCCTCAGTCTCATCGCTGTCCTCCTGTCGATGCTCCGGACGACCACCGGACCGTCTCCGGCGGTCCCGGACCCGACCGTCGACCCGTCGTGCCACAGTGGCTTCGCAACGGGGTAACCGCCGGGTAACAGCGGAACGCCGCGAGCGGGTCACCGGTCGGCCGCCGGCAGCACGGCCGGGTCGACCGGGTCGGGTCAGGACGACCGGGCCGGGGCGTACGGGGCGATCGGGTTGGTCAGCTCCCCGGCCAGTTGCAGCGCGCCGGCCGGGTCGGCGAGGTCGACCATCTGCTGGTTGTCGCGCAGTTGCAGCCGGTTGAGGCAGGACCGCGCGAAGGTGGGCGCGAACAGGTCGTACCGCCGGAAGCGGGCGGCCAGGTCGGGGTTGGCGGCTTGGTAGTCGGCCGCGCACCGCGCCACGGTCCGCCAGAACGTCTCCTCGTCGATCAGGCCGTCGGCGGCCAGCAGCGCCCCGAGGTGCCGGAGGAAGCCGTCGAACACGTCGGTGAACAGCGACAGCAGTCGCAACTGCTCGGGCACATCGGCGCGGATGCGGGCCACCTCGGCCGGAAGCGGGGCGGCCGGGTCCAGCACGGCGATCTCCTCGGCGATGTCCTTGAGGATCACCCGTTCCACGACGCCGCCAAGCAGGACCAGGATGACGTTCTCGCCGTGTGGCATGAACACCAGGTCGTGAGCGTAGAAGGCGTGCAGCAGCGGGACCAGGTAGGCGTCCAGGTAGCGGCGCAGCCAGTCGGCGGGGGCCAGCCCGGCCCGCCCGACCAGCGCCGCGGCCAGGGGCCGGCCGGCCGGGTCGACGTGCAGCAGCGAGGGCCATGGTGGCCAGCCGCCGGCCCGGCGCGAGGCCGGGCAGCGGGCTCTCCCGCCAGAGGGCGGCCAGCATCCTCCGGTACGGCGAGTGCCGGTCGGTGGCCGCCTCGTACTGCCGGTGCCGGTAGCCGACGGCGGCGCGTTCCCGCAGGATCGACACCCCGGTCCGGGCGAACACCGCGTCGCCGGCGAGGAGCTCGGCGAGCCAGTCGTTGATGGCCGGGGTGCCCGCCATGTACGGGGCGGACAGCCCCCGCATGAAGCCCATGTTCAGCACCGACAGCGCGGTCTTGACGTAGTGCCGGTGCGGGGCGGCGGCGTTGAAGAAGGTGCGCACGGACTGCTGGGCCCGGTACGCGTCCGGCCCCTCGCCGAGCAGCACCAGCCGGCGGGCCGCCAGCTCCCCGGCGAAGGTGACCGCCAGCTTGTTGCACCACTGCCAGGGGTGCACCGGGACGAGGTGGTGGTCGGCCAGGTCGAGGCCGAGGTCGGCGAGGGTGGCCGCGAACCGGTCCAGGGTGTCGGCGTCCAGTTCGGCGCGGATCAGGCTGTCGTGGTCGAGGCCGGCGCCAGCGCTGAAGGTGCTGTGGTCGCGGTGCGCGGCCAGCCAGATCAGCCGGACGTCGGCGGCGGCCTCCGGGGCGTAGCGGTGGTGGTCGTCGACGCCGAAGCCGAGCCGGCCGCCGTTGGCGACGAAACCGGGATGCCCCTCGGTCATGGCCGCCTCGACGGTCTGGAAGTCCGCGTCGGCGAGATCGGCCGCGGACGGTCCGGAGCGGCGCAGCCGGTCGGCGAGGGCGGCCAGGGTGGCGGTGACCTCCTCCAGGTACAGCGGCAGGGTCCGGTCGGTCAGCCCGAGCGGGTCGCGCAACTCGTGGCAGAGGTCGACCGCGTCCAACGGCAGCTCCCGGCCGTCGCGCGTGCGGCGGATGCTGTCCGGGTCGACCTGCCAGTGGTCCAGGGCGTACCGCCGGGCGGCGAAGGTGTAGACGGCGTTTCCCGCGCGCACCGCGTAGCCGCCGCCAGCCGCCACCGGGGTGATCAGCCGCTCGTGGGCGAACTCGGCGAGGGCCTTGCGGACCAGGTGGCGGTTGGCCCGCGCCCAGAGCCGCGGGGTGAGGTGCGCGACGGCCTGGGTCCGGGTCATCGGGCGGGTCCTTCCGGGTGGCCGGTGGCGGCGCGGAACCGCTCCCGGGTGCAGGTGCTCAACAGGGCGGTCTTGGTGGGCAGGACGAGCGGGCCGACGACGGTGAAGCCGACCTCCGCGTTGCGGGCGTGCACCGCGGCGTTGCGCAGGTCCGGCTCCACCACCACCCGGTGCACGGTGAAGTCGGCGAAGAGCCAGTCCAGGACGGTGGTGAGCACGGCCCGGGTGAAGCCGGGCACGGGCGTGTCGGTGGGGGCGCAGAGGAAGTGCATGCCGACGTCGCCGGGGCGGGCGGCGTAGCGGCCGGCCAGTTCGACGCGCGCGGGGTCGTAGCGTTCGGCGAGGAAGGCGGGGACGCCGCGCCACAGCCCGAGGTACGCGTCGTGGTGCGGGTCGGCGGCGATGCGGCGGTACTCGGCGACGACGCCGGCCTCGTCGGCGTCGAGCATCTGCCAGAACGCCGCCTTGGGGTGGGTCAGCCAGCGGCACAGCAGCCGGGCGTCGCCCTCGGGATCGAGGGTACGCAGGGCGAACTCCCCCAGCCGGGGGTCGCGTCGGGTGTGCACGATCATGCCGGCGCCCCGAACTCCTGGAAGGCGATCCGCCGCTCGACCGGATAGTGCTCGCGGCCGAGCAGCTCGCGGATGATGACCGAGTTGCGGTAGGCGCCCATGCCCAGGTCCGGTGAGGTGACGCTGTGCGCGTGGGTGGCGGCGTTCTGCAGGAAGATTCCCCGGCCGGTGTGGTCGATGCTGTAGTTGCGGGCGACCGCGAAGCGGCCGTGGTCGTCCCAGCGGATGCGGTGCCGGACCGGGGCGAGGAAGTCCGGCACCCGGTAGCGGTAGCCGGTGGCCAGCACCAGGCCCTCGGTGCGCAGAATGCGCTCGCGGCCCTGTTCCCGGTGCCGCAGGCCCAGAATCCAACCGCCGCCGTCACGGCCCAGTCCGGTCAGCTCGGTGTCGGTGAGCAGCCGGGCGCGGACCGGATCGGTGGCGCTGCGGGCGTAGAGCAGGTCGAAGATCGCGTTGATCAGGTCGGCGTCGATGCCCTTGTGGAGGCCGTGCTGGGCGGCCTCCAGCCGGTAGCGGGCCGCCTCGGGCAGGGCGTGGAAGTAGTCCACGTAGTCCGGCGAGGTCAGCTCCAGGGTGAGCTTGGTGTATTCGAGGGGGAAGAAGCGCGGCGAGCGGGTCACCCAGGTCAGCTCGTAGCCGTACCGGTCGGTGTCGGCGAGCAGGTCGTGGAACACCTCGGCGGCGCTCTGCCCGCTGCCGACCACGGTGACGCTGCCGCAGCGGCGCAGTTCGGCCCGCTGGTCCAGGTAGCGGGAGCTGTGCAGGGCGTCCAGGCCGGCGGCGGCGTCCGGCAGGTGCGGCGGCGTGCCGGTGCCGAGCGCCAGGTGCCGGGCCCGGTGGGTGGTCGGGCCGTCGGCGGTGACGGCGTGCACCACGTACCGGTCGTCGGCGGGATCGTGCTCGACGGCGGTGACCCGGTGCCCGAGGCGGACGGTGTCGAGCTTCGCCGCCGCCCACCGGCAGTAGGCGTCGTACTCGACGCGCAGCGGGAAGAAGTTCTCCCGGATGTAGAAGGGGTAGAGCCGTTCGGTCTCCTTGAGGAAGGCCAGGAAGGAGTACGGGGAGGTCGGGTCGGCGAGGGTGACCAGGTCGGCCAGGAACGGGGTCTGCAGCCGGGCGGAGTCCAGCAGCATGCCGGGATGCCAGGCCAGTCCGGTGCGCGCCTCCAGGAACAGCGCGTCCAGCTCGGCGATCGGCGCGGTGAGGCAGGCCAGGCCCAGGTTGTACGGGCCGAGCCCGATGCCGATGACGTCGTGCTCGCTCACCGGGCTCTCCTTCCGTTTTCGACTGCGGGGCTCGCGAGCTCACTCCTCGCGCTCACCGGGCTCTCCTTCCGTTCCCGACTGCGGGGCCTCGCGAGCTCACTCCTCGCGCTCACCGGGCTCCCCCCTCCAGGTACGCCTCGGCGTGCCCGGCGATCAGGTCCAGCACCCGCCCGACGTCGGTGACCGTGGTCTCCGGGTTGAGCAGGGTGAGCTTCAGGTACTGCCGGCCGTCGACGACGGTGGCGGCGACCATGGCCGCACCGGAGGCCGTCATCGCCCGGCGGGCGTACCGGTTCGCCGGATCGGCGCGGGTGGCGTCCGGGCCGGCCGGCAGGTGGCGGAAGACCACGGTGCTCAGTGGGGACCGGGGCAGCACCTCGAAGCGGGGGTCGGCGCCGACCAGCGCCCACGCCGCGGCGGCCCGGTCGAGGACCTCGTCGAAGAGGGCGCCGACCGCGTCCGGGCCCATCACCCGCAGGGTGAGCCAGAGCTTGAGCGCGTCGAAGCGGCGGGTGGTCTGCAGGCTCTTGTCGACCTGGTTGGGCACCGTCGCGTCGGCAGGGTTGAGGTAGTCGGCGTGGTAGGTGGCGTGTCGCAGGGTGCGCCGGTCGCGGACCAGCAGGGCGCTGGAGGAGACCGGCTGGAAGAACGACTTGTGGAAGTCGACGGTCACCGAGTCCGCCCGCTCCACCCCGGCCAGCAGGTGCCGGCGGGTCGGCGAGACGAGCAGGCCGCAGCCGTATGCGGCGTCGACGTGCAGCCACACCCTCTCGGCGGCGCACGCCTCGGCCAGCTCGGGCAGTGGGTCGATGCTGCCGAAGTCGGTGGTGCCGGCGGTGGCCACGACCGCCATCACCACCTCCCCGGCGTGCCGGCGGCGGGCAAGTTCGGCGCGTACTTCCGCGGGGCGCAGCCGCCGGTCGGCGTCGATGTCGACGGTGACGACCGCGTCCGGCGCGAGGCCGAGCAGGTCGGCGGACTTGCGTACGCTGAAGTGCCCGGCGGTGGAGGTGAGCACCCGCAGCCGGGGCAGCAGCTCGCGCCCGGCGCCGCGGCGGGCGCAGGTCTCCTGCCGGGCCAGCAGCAGCGCGTGCAGGTTGGACTGGCTGCCGCCGCTGGTGAAGACGCCGTCGGCGGCGGGACCGAGGCCGAGCCGCCCGGCGGTCCAGTCGATCAGGCGGCGCTCGACGAGAGTGGCGCCGCCGCTCTGGTCCCAGGTGTCCAGCGAGGAGTTGACCGCGCTGAGCACCGCCTCGCCGAGCAGCGCGGGCAGCGCCACCGGGCAGTTGAGGTGGGCCAGGTAGCGGGGGTGGTGGAACCAGACCGCGTCGCGCAGCCAGACCTCCTCCAGTTCGTCGAGGGCGGCCGTGCCGTCGCCGAGCGGCCGGTCCAGGTCGATGGCGTCGATCCGGCGGGCGAGGGCGTCCGGGCCGATCCCGGTGAACGGCCGGTCGACGGCGGTGACCTGCCGGGCCACCCGGTCGACGCCGGCGAGCACCACCCGCCGGTACGCCTCGGCGGTGCCGGCGTGCAGCAGTTGGCCGCGGGCGGCCGGCCCGGGTCGGGGCGGTGCCGCCGCCACGGGTCGCACCTGGATGGTCATGTGCTCCTCCACGGGTCGTGGGCAGCCGGCACCGGCCCACGACACGGGCGGGCTGCGCGATTGGCGGGATGGTGGAACGGGTGTCGGGCGGTGGTGGCTTTCCGATCGGTGCCGGCGGCCCCGGCGCGGCTCCGGCGCCCGGGCCGGGTGCGGTCAGGCGGTGGCGGCCTCGGCGCGGAGGTCCTCCTCGCAGGCGCCGCGCCGCCAGTAGCCGGCGAAGCTGACCCGGGTCCGGTCCAGGCCGCGCTCGCCGACCAGGTGCCGGCGGACGGCCCGGACCATGCCAGCCTCCCCGGCGATCCACGCGTACGGGGCGGCGCCGGGCAGCCGGGCGGCGCGCAGCGTGTCGGCCAGCTGGCCGCCGCCGGGGGCGGCGCCGCCGCGGACCAGCCAGGTCACCTCGGCGCGGGCGGCGGTGGGCAGCGGCTGGATGTCGGCGGCGGCGGGCACCTCGACGAAGGCGCGCACCGGCGTGCCGGCGGGCAACCAGTCGAGGATGCCGGCGACGGCGGGCAGCGCGGTCTCGTCGCCGACCAGCAGCACCGCGTCGGTGCCGGCGGGCGGCTGGAAGCGGACGCTGCGCTCATCGGGCACGGCCGGGCCGAGCAGCAGCACCGGGTCACCGGGGCGGGCCCGGGCGGCCCAGCGGGTGGCCGGGCCACCGTCGCCGTGCCGGACGAAATCGATGTCCACCTCGGCCCGCTCCGGCCGCTGCGCCCGGATGGTGTACGAGCGCATCACCGCCCGCACCTGCGGGTCCAGGGCGCGCCACGCGGCGTACCAGTCCTCCCCCGCCCCGACCGGCACGACCGGAGCGTGCTGGCCCGGGTGGGGCAGGAAGAGGGAGACGCTCTGGTCCCGGCCGCCGCCGGCGAACCCGGCGAGGTCGTCGCCGCCGAAGGTGACCCGCACCAGGGCGGCGCCGACCGGGCGGGTGGCGACCACCCGGGCGGCGTGGAACCGGTACCGCAGGGCGACGCCGGTGGTCACGCGGTGACCTTCCGGGCCGCTCGGATGGCGGTGGCCAGGTTCTCCAGCAGCGGGGCCGCGCCCGCGTGGGAGAAACGCGGCACCGCGTCCCACGGGGTGACCTGGCCGGCCTGGACGGCGGGCAGCCGGATCCAGGTGGGCTTGGTGGCGAGGTCCTTCGGTTGCAGGGCGGTGGGCCGGTTGTCCAGCAGAATCAGGTCGGCCGGGAACCGGCCCGTGTTCTCCCAGCTGAGCGCCTCGAAGTAGTCGCCCTGTTCGAGCTTGGTCGGCACTACCAGGTCGACGCCGAGTTCGGCGAAGTACATCAGGTCGGTGCTGACCTTCGGGTTGGAGACGTAGAACAGGTCGGGGCTGCCGGAGGCGGCCATCACCCGGATCCCCGGGTTGGCCCGGACCGCTTGGCGGACGGCGTCGGCGGCGGCGGTGAACCGGGACTTCGCCGCGGTCACCTTCGGGGCGGACAGGTCGGCGCCGAGGCTCTCGGCGAGCTGCGCGTAGCGGTCGATGGGTGTGGTCATCGGCACCCGCGCGGTAGTGATGGCGACGCTGGGCGCGAGCGGGAGGATCTTGGCCATGCTCTCGTCCGGCACATACCAGAGCGCGCCCGGGTCGTACATGTGGGTGACCAGCAGGTCGGGGCGCAGCCGCCGCGTACTTCTCCAGGTTGAACTCGCCCCAGGCGTTGCCGAGGATCTCGACGCGGTCGACGTCGAGCTCCCCCGCCTGCGGCTCCTTGCCGCCGTCGGCCCGCCGGGTCTCGCCGAACACGCCGACGATCCGGGTGTCGAGGCCGAAATCGACCAGCGCGGCGGCCACCCCGGTGAAGGCGACGACCCGGGACGGCCGGGCGGTGGCGGTGACCCGCTCCCCGCGGTCGTCGGTGAAGGACCAGGGGCCGCCGGTGGGCGCGGCGGCGGGCGTGCCGCCGTCGGAGCCGCAGCCGGCGAGGAGGGCGGCGAGGCCGGCGGCGCCGCCGGAGGCGAGCAGGCCGCGGCGGGTGAACCGGCGGCCGGACAGGGTGTCGGGCATGGCGATGTCTTTCGGTACGGGCCGGAAAATGACCATGGACAGCAAGGTTAGGTTAACCTAACCTAACTTCCTGTCAAGCTTGCTTCCGCCATCCGGAGTCCACACTGTCCGTCGTCACCTCACCACGATCCGCCGCCGACGCGGGGGCCCCGCCCGGTCGACGCCGGGGCGTACGCGTCGCCGGGCTGGCGCTCGGCCTGCTGCTGCTCGCCGCCGTGACCGTGCTCAGCCTCACCGTCGGCGCGAAGCCGCTCCCGCTCACCGACGTGTGGCACGGCCTGACCGACCCCGCCTCCCCCGAACACGCCGTGGTGCACCGGATGCGGCTGCCCCGCACTCTGCTCGGCCTCACCGCCGGTGCCGCCCTCGGCGTCGCCGGGGCGGCCATGCAGACGCTCACCCGCAACCCGCTCGCCGACCCCGGCCTGCTCGGCATCAACGCCGGCGCGTCCGCCGCCGTGGCCACCGCCACCGTCGCGCTCGGCGTCACCGCCCTCGACCACCAGGTCTGGTACGCGCTGCTCGGCGCCGCCCTGGTCACCCTCGCCGGGCAGGCCGCGGGCGGCGGCCGGCACGCCACCCCCACCCGGCTGGCCCTGGCCGGCGCGGCGCTCAACGCCGCCCTCTACTCGTACGTCAGCGCGGTCATGCTGGTCGACACCACCTCCCTGGAACGGCTGCGGTTCTGGACCGTCGGCTCACTGGCCGCCGCCCGCACCGACACCCTCCCGGCGTTGCTGCCCTTCGTCCTGGCCGGCCTGGCACTGGCCCTGCTCATGGCCCGCCCGCTGGCCGCCCTCGCCCTCGGCGACGACGCCGCCCGCGCCCTCGGCGCCCACCCCGGCGTGGTCCGGGCCGCGGTCGTCGCCGCCGTCACGCTGCTCTGCGGCGCGGCCACCGCCGCCTGCGGGCCGATCGTCTTCGTCGGGCTGCTCGCCCCGCACCTGGTCCGCGCGGTCGCCGGCCCCGACCCGCGCCGCCTGCTGCCCTGGAGCGTGGTGTACGCACCGGTGCTGCTGCTCGCCGCGGACGTCGCCGGCCGGGTGCTCGGTCGGCCCGGCGAACTCCAGGTCGGCCTGGTCACCGCCGTCCTCGGCGGGCCGCTCTTCCTGTACCTGGTCCGGCGGGGACGGGTGGCCCGCCCATGATCGTGCTCCGCCTGCCCGGTGGGCTGTCGCTGCGCCTGCGCCTCCGCGCGGTCGCCGTCGGCCTCGCCGGTGGCCTGCTCGCCCTCGCCCTCGGCGTGCTCGCCGTCGCCACCGGCGACTACCCGATCGCCCCCGGCGACGCGCTGCGCGTACTCGCCGGGGGCGGCGGCCCCGCCGACCGGTTCATCGTCACCGAGCTGCGCCTGCCCCGGCTCGCCACGGCCCTCGCCGCCGGCGCCGCGCTCGGCCTCGCCGGGGCGGTCTTCCAGTCGGTGACCCGCAACCCGTTGGGCAGCCCCGACGTCCTGGGCGTCACCTCCGGCGCGGCCACCGGCGCGCTGGTCGTGGTGGCGCTCGGCGGTGACAGCGCCGCCCTCGGCGGGGCCGCCGTCGCGGGCGGGCTCAGCACCGGCGCGCTCCTGTACGTCCTCGCCGGGCGACCCGACGCCGCCGGGCAGCGGCTGGTGCTGGTCGGTATCGGGATCACCGCGATCCTCACCGGCGTCAACGGCTGGCTGCTCACCCGCGCCCCGCTGACCGACGCGGCCCGCGCCGCGCTCTGGCTCACCGGCAGCCTCGACGGGCGCGGCTGGGCGAACGCGCTGCCCCTGCTCGCCGCGCTGGTGGTGCTGCTGCCCGCCGTGCTGCTCGCCCGCGCCCCGGCGCTGCGGCTGATCGAGATGGGCGACGACACGGCCGCCGCGCTCGGTGTTCCCGTGCACCGGGTCCGGCTCGGCGTGCTCGGCGCGGCCGTGCTGCTGGTTTCGCTCGCCGCGGCGGCCGCCGGCCCGGTGTCGTTCCTCGCGCTGACCGCGCCGCACCTGGCCCGCCGGCTGACCCGGGCCCCCGGGCCGAATCTGCTGCCGGCCGCGGCGCTGGGTGCCGCGCTGCTGGTCGCCGCCGATCAGCTCGCGCAACACGCGGTCGCCGGCCACCAGCTGCCCGTCGGCGTGGTCACCGGCGTGCTCGGCGGCGGCTACCTGGCCTGGCTGCTGACCGGCGAACGCCGCGGCCGGCGATGACCGACCTGTCCACGACTGGAGAACTCCCCATGGCACCCGAGCCTCCCCGGCTGGTCGGCGACGCGCTGACCCTCGCGTACGACCGGCGAACCGTCGCCGAGGACCTCACACTGGCCGTTCCGGACGGCTCGTTCACCGTGATCATCGGACCGAACGCGTGCGGCAAGTCGACCCTGCTGCGGGCCCTCGCCCGGCTGCTGCGGCCCACCCGGGGCGCGGTGCTGCTCGACGGCGTCGACATCCACCGCCGCCCGGCCCGCCAGGTCGCCCGTACCCTCGGGCTCCTCCCCCAGTCCGCCGTCGCCCCGGACGGCGTCACCGTGGCCGAGCTGGTCGCCCGGGGCCGCTACCCGCATCAGGGACTGCTGCGCCAGTGGTCCCGCGAGGACGAGCGGGTGGTGGCGGAGGCGATGGCCGACACCGGGGTCGCCGAGCTGGCCGACCGGCTGGTCGACGAGCTCTCCGGCGGGCAGCGGCAACGGGTCTGGATCGCCATGGCGCTGGCCCAGCGGACCCCCCTGCTGCTGCTGGACGAGCCGACCACCTACCTGGACATCGCCCACCAGGTCGAGGTGCTGGACCTCTGCGCGCGGCTGCACGCGGAGCAGGGCCGCACCCTGGTCGCGGTCCTGCACGACCTGCACCAGGCCGCCCGGTACGCCACCCACCTGGTGGCGATGCGCGCCGGGCGGGTGGTGGCCGCCGGGGATCCGCGCCGGATCGTCACCGCGGAGCTGGTCGAGGAGGTGTTCGGCCTGCCCTGCCGGATCCTCGAGGACCCGGAGACCGGCAGCCCCCTGGTGGTCCCGGCGTCCCGCCGCCGCGCCGTCGACGCACCCACGTCGCGGGGCGGCTCATCCTGCGGCACTCGACAGGTGCACCCGGCCACGCTGCCGACCGGCAAAGGGCACGGCTGAGAATGCATGCAAACGATGCGGCAATTCATGCAGCGCCGGCTGGGCGGCGGGAACGGAACGCCGGATGACGGGCTTCACGGTGGTGGAGGTGCCGCAGTGGCAGGGGTCGGGGTCGGCCACGGCGCGGCGGCTGCGACGCGGAGCGGCCGCACTCGCCGCGTTGATCCCGGCGGATGAACGGGTACGGATCGAGGTCGGCGACGAGCCCGGCACGGCCGGCGACGGGGTCGGCGCCCTGGGCGTCCTGGTGCGGAACCTGCACGCCGTCCGGGCCGCACAGGCCGATGTGGGGGGACGGACGATGGTGACTGTCGGCGGGGACTGCGGCGTCGGACTGGCGCCCGTCGAAGCCGCACTCGCCCGCTTCGGCGCGGGCCTCGCCGTCGTCTGGCTGGACGCCCACGGTGGCCTCAACACACCGGCCTCCTCGCCGTCGGGGGCGGTCCACGGCATGGTGCTGCGTGCGTTGCTCGGCGACGGTCCGCGTGACCTGACGCCCACGCGGACGCTGAGGCCCGCGCAGGTGGTTCTCGCCGGGGTACGCGCCCTGGACCCGGGCGAACGGGCGTTCATCGAGGGCAACGCGATCGCACACCTCGACACGCCGCGGCTGGTCGAGCCGTCCGCGCTCGTCGACGCGGTCGCCGCGACCGGCGCTCACGCCGTCTACCTGCACATCGACCTCGACCGGCTCGACCGCCGACTCTTCGCCTCGGTCGGCACCGGGGAGCCGGGCGGCCTGACCCCGGATCAGCTCACCGTGGCCGTGCACGCCCTCGCCGCCAGGTTCACCGTCGCCGGACTCGGCATCACCAAGTACGAGCCCGGCCGCCCCGCCGACCGGGACCTGCCGGCGGATCTGGTCGACGCGTTCGTCCCGGTGATCCGGCCGGCCCGCTCCGCCGGCCCGCCCGACGTTTCTCGCGGCCGGGGCCCCACCGTCACCGGCCCCGTCTGACCGGCCGCGCCGGAGCGGGCCGCGCCGGAGCGGGCCGCGCGACGCGAGGGCACCCCACCGTCCCGGCGGAGGGATGCCGCCACGAACGTGGATCACCGCCGCCGCGCGGGGCCTCCGGCCGCCGCCCGCAACGACTCCCGACCCCGGCCGTCCTCCGACTGGGGGCCGACCGGTGGCCCGACCACGCCGGCCGGAGAGGTCGTCGTGGTCGGCGTGTCGTGCCTGCCCCGGCGCATCGCCGTGCGGACCGCGCAGACCAGGCAGGTCGCGGCGGCGACGACGAACGTCGGGCGAGCGCCGAGGTGGGCGGCGGCGGAGCCGAGGGGGATCGCCAGCGCGACCGGCCCGAACATCGCGGTGTTGGCGGTCCCGGCCACCCGGCCGAGCAGTGCCGTCGGCGTGTTCGTCTGCACCGCGGTCACCGCGGCGACCAGGCCCCAGGGCAGGCCGACACCGGCGATCACCGAGGCGGCGACCGCGCCGGGCCACCACGGCAGGCAGCGCACCAGGCAGCTGACGGCGAACAGCGTCGTGCCGGCGACGCCCACGGTGACGGGGCTCCACCGGGCGAGGAGTCGGCCGACGACGAGGCCACCGACGACCGACCCGGCCCCCTGGGCGCTGACCAGCACGCCGAGGAAGGTCGACGGCAGGCCCAGCATCGTGGTGACGATGGCGTAGTTCGCCGCGGTCGTGAAGCCGGACATGGCGATCGCCACGGCGGCGAGCGCGACCGTTCGACGCGGCGCCGGTTGTCCCGCCAGGACGGCGAGCCCCGCGCGAAAGCCGTGCCGCCGCTCCGTCGGCAGGTCGGGCGGCGTCCGTCGCAGTCGGACGGCCGCGTACAGGACGGCGACCAGGACCGGCATCGCCGCGCTGACCACGACGACCGGGTGCCCGCCGCGCCACCCGTAGAGGCCCGCGCCGACCAGGGGTGCCACCAGCTTCATGCCCTCCTGCGCACTGGACCGCCAGCCGTTGACGTCGCCGAGTTCCGTGGGCGACAGCGCGGCGGGCAGCAGCGCGGTCTCCCCGGCGTCGATGAGCACGTAGCTGAGACCGTAGGCGCACGACACCGCGAAGATGAGCCACGTCTGGCCGGGCCCCCGCACGGTGAGGAGGCTGAGCAGGACGGCGGCCAGCGTGAGGTTGACCGCCACCACCAGCGGTCGCCGCGACGCCCGGTCGAGCAGGCCGCCCAGCCAGGGGCCGGCGAGCACCGGGGCGTACACGCAGAGTCCGGCGAGAGCGGCGAGGCTGGTGGAACCGGTGAGGTCGAGGATCCAGATTCCGGCCACCAGTGACATCGCGCCGCTGCCGAAGCCCGACAGCAACGAGATCGCCACGAACAGGCCGGCGTTGCGGCGCATGAGGCCCCCCAGGTTGAGCCGAGACGACTCAGATCCTCAACCTTGAGCGGATACCAGGCAATACTGTCGGAACTCGTCATTCATTCATTGACAGCAGCCGGGCCAGGTCCGTCGCCGCCGCCTGCGCCGGCACCGGCACCCGTTCGCCCCCGGCTTCGGCCAGATCGGCCGCGAGCAGCGCGGCCAGGCCGTAGAGCGGACCCGGGTCGGCGTCGAGCGCCGCCTCCACGGTCCTCCGCACCAGGGCCGCACGCGGGAACCGCGCGTCCCATCGCCGGTCCGCGTCGATCCACCGCCGCAGCTCGACGACCCCACCCCGGATGGCCGCGATCCGGGTCGAGTAGGCGATATCACGCTCGTGCCGCCGCGACCGTCGAACGGCCGCCAGGCGCTGGCGGCGTTGCTCCGCGGCCTGCCGACTGCCGAGCCCCAGCGCGGCGGCGATCTGCGCCCAGGTGGCGCCGCCGTGCCGCGCCCGGTCGATCAGCTCAAGCTCGCGTTCGTCCAGCCGCGCGCGGTCGGCGGCGATCTCGGCCAGCTGCGCCATCTCGGACCCCATGTGTCAACGGTACATTGACAAGCCGGCCGGGCCGACCGCACCTAGCGGCGGGTTCCGCCGCGCCGGCCCGACCGCGGGCTTGCGCCCGGTGGCCACCATGTGAGTCGTGCTCCGCTTCGTGCTCAACGTGCTCTGGCTGATCTTCGGCGGCGGGTTCGTGCTCGCCCTCGGCTACGGCGTGGCCGCGCTGATCTGCTTCGCCCTCGTCGTCACCATCCCGTTCGGCGTGGCCTCGCTGCGCCTCGCCTCGTACGCGCTGTGGCCGTTCGGCCGCACCCTCGTGCCGAAAGCCGGGGCCGGCGTGGTTTCCGGGGCGGCGAACGTGCTGTGGGTGCTGCTGGCCGGCTGGTGGCTGGCGCTGTCCCACATCGTCGCCGGGGTGAGCCTCTGCCTCACGATCATCGGCATCCCGTTCGGCGTGGCGAACTTCAAGCTGGTACCGGCGGCGCTCTGGCCGCTCGGACAGGAGGTCGTCGACGCGCCCTGACGGGGCCAGCGGTAGCTGAGCGAGTGTCCCCCAGCTGGGCCGGCAGCCGACCGGGCTCGCCCAGCGTGGTGGCGACCGAGGCGTTCCCCGCCACCCGGTGGAGCGCCACCCCCGCCGGTGGCCGCTAAGAGCTCAGCAGCGCCTCGGTCACCGCCGCAACGACCCCACCTCAGGCGACCCTCCGGTGTGGACGATCTGCGCCGACCGGTCGAGCGGGTCACCACCCCTGACGCGTCCTAGGAGGCTGGGTCTCCGGGGACGCCAGCAGGGACGCGAATCCGGGCACGCCGCCGACCGGCCGCCGACCGGCCGCCGACTTCCGGCGGCCGACTTCCGGCGGCCGGTCCACTCGCGTCGACAGACAGCAGCGGCGCGGAGGGCGTCGACGATAAGGCCGCACAGGAGGGCCTCGGGCCGCCCGACCCCGGCGGGTCCGGCGCCACCCCGGGTCGGCGACCTTCCCGCGGCGCATCGACGCTGCTCAGCAGCTGGGTCGCGGGAAGTCGAGCGATCCAGCAGGCCCGGCACTTTTTTGATGTTTTGAACTTAGCCATGTTTTGTTACCGGCCTGTTATTGACGTGACCGCCGCCACTTCGGTTGACTGCGACGGAACCGCTTCCGCAACCGGTTCCGAACCACCACCCCTGCGACCCGGGAGGGTCCCGTGCCGATCACCATCGCCGACGTCGCCACCCGCGCGGGGGTGAGCAAGACGACCGTCTCGCGGGTGCTCAACGGCAAGGGCGAGGTGCACGTCCACACCGCCGACCGGGTCCGCGCCGTCATCAGCGACCTGGGCTACGTGCCGAGCGCCCGAGCGGTCGGCCTGGCCCGCGGGCGTACCCGGGTGGTCGGCATGCTCGTGCCGTCACTCACCTGGCCGTGGATGGGCGAGGTGCTCCAGGGCGCCGCCGACGTGGTCGAGTCGGAGGGGTACGGGCTGCTGCTGTTCACCTGCACCCAGGGCGACGAGTCGATGCGGCGCTTCGCCTCGCAGGTGTCCGCGAAGTCCTTCGACGGCCTGCTCGTCGTCGAGCCCGAGGGCACGCTGGACTACATCACCGAGCTGCACGAACGCGGCCTGCCGGTGATCCTCATCGACGACCGGGGGCACCAGCCGGGCTTCGCGTCGGTGCGGACCACCAACGAGGAGGGTGCGCGGGCCGCCGCGGCGCACCTGCTGGCGCTCGGCCGGCGGCGTCCCCTCGTGGTGACCGGGCTACGCCGCTTCGGCTGCACCCGGGAACGACTCGCCGGCTTCGCGGCCGGCTACGCCCGCGCCGGTCTGCCCATCGACCCCGCCCTCGTCGTGGAGGGCGACTTCACCTTCGAGTGCGGCCGGGTGGCGGTGGAACGCCTCCTCGCCGAGGGCGTGCCGTTCGACGCCGTCTTCGCCCACAACGACCTCTCCGCCGCCGGCGCGCTCCAGGCGCTGCGCGACGCCGGCCGTCGCGTCCCGCAGCACGTGGCCGTGGTCGGCTTCGACGACCTGCCCCTGGCGGGGCACACCCACCCGCCGCTGACCTCGGTACACCAGCCGCTGCGGGAGATGGGGGCGGCCGCCGCCCGTGCCCTCATCGCCCATCTCGCCGGCACGCCGCTGCCCGGCACACCGACCGTCATCCCCACGAGCTTCACCGTCCGCGCCTCGACCAGCACCACCTGACCGCTCCACCGTCGGACACAACCCACGCCGAGGGGCAGTTCGCCCACCGGTGGCAACACCGCACACCCTCCATCCACCACATCCCCGTCTGAGGTACGCGGGAGCACCGAGGGAGACCTCCATGAGAAGAAGGCAGTTCCTCGCCGTCGCGCTGGCCGGCGCACTGGCCACCGGGCTCGCGGCGTGTGGCGACAGTCCGAACGCCGACAAGAAGAACGGCCAGGCGGCCACCGTGCTCAACGTCGGTATGCCGAACGGCCCGCAGGCCGAGAACAACAACCCGTTCCTGACCACGTCCGCCGCGGCTTCGCTGGGTTACCGCTGGCAGATCTTCGAGCCACTGATGATGTGGAACCCGGTCAAGCCGGCCGACCCGTTCAAGCCGTGGCTGGCTACCAAGGCCGAGTGGTCGGCGGACTACACCTCGGTCAAGGTCACCATTCGCGACAATGCGACCTGGTCGGACGGCCAGAAGGTCACCGCCGAGGACGTCGCGTTCACCTACAACCTGGTCAAGAAGTACCCGGCCCTCAACGACCAGGGCGTGCCGTACACCGACGCGACCGTCAGCGGCAACGAGGTCACCATCAAGATGGAGAGCCCTCAGTTCGTCAACCAGCAGAAGGTGCTGGCGCGGGTGCCGATCGTGCCCAAGCACCTCTGGGAGAAGATCAGCGACCCGACCACCGACCCGGTCAAGGAGCCCGTCGGCAGCGGCCCGTACACCCTGAAGTCGTTCACCCCGGCCACCACCACCCTGACCGTGCGGGACGGCGGCTACTGGCAGGACCTGCCCAAGGTCAAGGAGTTGCGCTTCACGTCGTACACCGACAACAGCGCGCAGACCACGGCGCTGGCCAACGGCGAGTCGGAGTGGAGCTTCGTCTTCATCCCCAACTACCAGACCGTCTTCGTCGCCAAGGACCAGGAGCACCACAAGGTCTGGGCGCCGCCGGTACTGGGCATCCACGGCCTCTACCTCAACACCACCAAGAAGCCGTTCGACGACCCGACGCTGCGCCGCGCGATGAACATGGTCATCGACCGGGCGGACATCTTCACCACCGCCGAGGCCGGGTACTTCCACCCGGAGGTGAAGAGCGTGACCGGCCTGCCCAGCCCCGCCGGTGACTCGTTCATCGCGCCGGAGTTCAAGGGCCAGGACCACAAGGTCGACGTCGAGGGTGCCAAGGCGCTGCTCACCGGTGCCGGCTACAAGCTCGACGGCAACACCCTCAAGGACAAGACCGGCAAGGCCGTCACGATCAAGCTGACCGACCCGGCCGGCTGGTCCGACTACCAGACCAGCCTGGAGATCGTGAAGGACAACCTGTCGAAGATCGGCATCGCGGCGACGGTCGACAAGGCCAACCAGGACGCCTGGTTCCGCAACGTCGAGCAGGGCAACTTCGAGGCGACCTTCCGGTGGACCGAGGGTGGCGCCACGCCGTACGACATCTATCGGACCGTCATGGACGGCCGGCAGCTCCAGCCCATCGGCACCGCCTCTCCCGCCGGCAACTTCGGCCGGTTCAACAACAAGCAGGCGACCGACGCCCTGGTCGCCTACGCGAACGCGACCGACGACGCCACCCGCACCACCGCGATGAACACGGTGCAGAAGATCTTCGTCGACCAGATGCCGATGATTCCGGTCGGTGCGGACAACATCGGCGGCGCGTACAGCACGAAGAACTGGATCGGCTGGCCCGACGACTCGAACCCGTACGGCGCCATGCAGCCCACCCAGCCCAACGCGCTGGACGTGGTCCTGCACCTCAAGCCGGCCGGTAGCTGACGCCCGGCACCGCCTCCCCGGACGACCTCCGTCGACCGGGGAGGCGGAACCCATGCCCGGATCGGTATCCGTCGCCCCTCGGTGACGACGCAACCCCAGACAGGAACTCGGCATGACGTTGAGCGAGAGCGCGGCGGCCCCGGTCGACGAGGTGGTGCTGGAGGCCGTCAGCCTGACCAAGCACTTCCCCGTCCGCAGGCGGCTGCGCGACCTCTTCTCCCGGACGCCGGCAGTAGTGCACGCCGTCGACGACGTATCGTTCGCGCTGCGTCGCGGTCGGGTGACCGCGCTGGTCGGAGAGTCCGGCTCCGGCAAGTCCACGGTGGCCCGGCTGCTGGCCCAGATCTATCCCCGCACCGCCGGCGACATCCGCCTTCGCGGCAGGTCGACCAGGGTGCGCGGCGGACGGGCCTTCCGGGCCTACGTGCGTCGCGTCCAACTGATCCTGCAGGACCCGTTCGCGTCCCTGAACCCGGTGCACACCGTCCGCTACCACCTCACCCGATCGTTGCGGATCCACGGGAACGCGGGGCGGACCGCCGAGGACCTGGACCGCGCCCTCGCCGACCTGCTCACCCGGGTCCGCCTCACCCCGCCCGAGCGCTTCCTGGACGTCTTCCCGCACGAACTCTCCGGCGGCCAGCGGCAGCGCGTCGCCATCGCGCGGGCGTTGGGCGCCAATCCGGAGGTACTCCTCGCCGACGAGCCCGTCTCCATGCTCGACGTCTCGATCCGCCTCGGCGTGCTCAACCTGCTCCAGGACCTCAAGGAGCGGCTCAACCTCGCCATCCTCTACATCACCCACGACATCGCCTCGGCCCGCTACTTCGCCGACGAGACGATCGTCATGTACGCGGGCCGCATGGTCGAGGGCGGCGACAGCGAAACCATCACCCAGCACCCGGCCCACCCGTACACCCGGCTGCTCATCGAGTCGGCGCCCGACCCGGACCGGCTCGGCGGCGACGCCGCCGACGGAACCGTTCGGCAGGAGCGCGGCCACGGCGAGCCACCCAGCCTGATCAGGCCGCCCACGGGCTGCCGCTTCCACCCCCGCTGCCCGCAGGCCATGCCGCGCTGCGCCGCGGACCTGCCGCCAAGGCTGACCATCGACGACCGGCCCGGCCACTGGGCGGCGTGCTGGCTCTACGATCCGGCCACCGTCGCCGCCGAGAACCCCGGCCCCGCCGTCGACGTCGATCCGGCTGGGCCGCCACCGTCCACCCCGGCCGAGCAGCAGGGCAACGCCACCGTAGGGGAGGCACGATGAGATTCCTCCTGCAACGCGTTGCCTTCTACCTGTTCACCGCGTGGGCGGCGATCACGCTCAACTTCTTCATCCCGCGGCTGGTCCCGGGCGACCCGGTCCAGTCCCTCATCTCGCGCAACCAGGGCCGGATCAGCGCCGATGCCATCCAGTCTCTGCGCGTGCTGTTCGGGCTGGACAAGAACGAGAACGTCTGGCAGCAGTACCTCGACTACTGGCGGCAGCTCTTCCACGGTGACCTGGGGTTGTCGTTCACCTTCTTCCCGACGCCGGTGTCGACGGTGATCGGCGACAGCCTGCCGTGGACGGTCGGCCTGGTGGGCATCACCACGATCGTCAGCTTCCTGCTCGGCACCGCGCTTGGCGTCGGCGCCGGCTGGCGGCGCGGCTCGTGGATCGACGGGCTGCTGCCGGCCACGACGTTCCTGTCCTCGATCCCGTACTTCTGGTTGGGCCTGGTGGCGATCGCCCTGTTCGCCGGGCCGGGGAGCTTCTTCCCGTCCTCGGGCGGCTACGAGCCGGGCCTCGTGCCGGCGTTCGACCAGTACTTCATCCCGAGCGCGATACAGCACAGCATCCTGCCCGCCGCCACCATCCTGGTCTCCTCCATGAGCGGGTGGATCCTCAGCATGCGCAACATGATGGTGACCGTCTCGTCAGAGGACTACATCACGGTCGCCCACGCCAAGGGCCTGTCGGAGCGCCGGGTGGCCCTCAGCTACGCCGCGCGCAACGCGCTGCTGCCCAACGTGTCGGGCTTCGCCCTGTCGCTCGGGTTCATCGTCGGCGGCACGCTGCTGGTGGAGATCGTCTTCTCCTACCCGGGTCTCGGTTACCAGCTCTTCCAGGCGGTCGGCGCCAAGGACTACCCGCTGATGCAGGGGATCTTCCTGATCATCACGATCTCCGTGCTGGTGGCGAACCTGCTCGCCGACGTCGCGTACCTGCTTCTCGACCCGCGGACCCGAAAGAGCTGAGCGATGGCAATCTCACCTTCGAGCATCGACCAGGTCGTCCCCGGCCAGGGGGCGATGGCCCAGCCGTCGGCCACGCCGGGCCGGGCGAAGCGGCGCCGGTTCCGCTTCATGGCCAACACCAAGGCCGCGACCGGCCTGGTGATCCTGGCCGTCTACTGCCTGTTCGCGGTCATCGGGCCGTGGGTGGCGCCGTACGACCCGGACGCACGCAGCGGCGACATCCTCCAGGCACCGTCGGCCCGGCACTGGTTCGGCACCACCCAC
The DNA here is from genome assembly GCF_047200535.1 of Micromonospora mangrovicola. NCBI lineage: Bacteria > Bacillati > Actinomycetota > Actinomycetes > Micromonosporales > Micromonosporaceae > Micromonospora > Micromonospora mangrovicola. The sequence continues at coordinate 62,280 of NZ_JBJZOG010000033.1, forward strand.
CTCGGGCAGGACATCTTCAGTCAGATCCTGGTCGGCACCCGCAGCGTCATGGTCGTGGGCCTGATCGCCGGCGTGCTGGCGACGATCCTGTCCATCCTCATCGGCGTGACCGCCGGATACATCGGCGGCGCGGCCGACGAGGGGCTCTCGGCGCTGTCCAACGTGTTCCTGGTCATCCCCGCGCTGCCGCTGATCATCATCGTGACGTCGATCGTCGAGCAGGCCAGCGACTCGCTGGTCGCGCTGATCATCGGGTTCACCTCGTGGGCGTGGGGCGCGCGGGTGCTGCGCGCGCAGACGCTGTCGCTGCGGCGCCGCGACTACGTCGAGGCGGCCCGGGCCACCGGCGAGCGGACCTGGCGGATCATCCTGTTCGAGATCCTGCCCAACCTGACCGCGATCATCGCGTCCGGCTTCGTCGGCACGGTCATCTTCGCGGTCATGTCGGAGATCACCCTGGCCTTCATCGGCATCTCGTCGATCTCGTCCTGGAACTGGGGCACCATCCTGTTCTGGGCACAGGGCCAGCAAGCCCTCGCCCAGGGCGCCTGGTGGTGGTTCGTCCCGGCCGGGCTGGCCATCGCGCTGCTCGGCACCGCCCTCGCGCTGATCAACTTCGGCATCGACGAGTTCGTCAGCCCCCGGCTGCGCAGCGGCGGCCGGGTCCGGCTCCGCACCGCCGACGGGCGCACCGCACGGATGCGGGTCGGCTTCACCCCCGTGCTGGCCCCGGTTGAGCCGGTCCCGGCACCTCGGGCGGAGGTCGGGCGGTGAGCGATGGCAGCACTGCGAGGCGGCGTCCCGTGGCCGCGAACGAAGGAGGTCACCGAATGACGGAGCCGGTGCTGGAGATCCGCGGGCTGCGCGTCGACTACGGCCTCGGCGACGCGGCGGTGCGCGCGGTCCGCGACGTCGACCTGACCCTGCACCGGGGCGAGGTGCTGGGGCTGGCCGGGGAGAGCGGCAGCGGCAAGTCCACCCTGGCGTACGGGCTGACCCGGCTGTTGCCGCCGCCCGGCGTGGTCAGCGGGGGCCAGGTGATCTACCATCCGGCCGACGGGCCGCCGGTTGACGTGCTGGCCCTGAGCCCGGCGCAGCTGCGGGCGTTCCGCTGGGCGGAGACGTCCATCGTGTTCCAGGGGGCGATGAACTCGCTCAACCCCGTGCACCGGATCTCCACCCAGTTGCTCGACGTGATCAAGGCGCACGATCCAAAGACCACCGCGGCGGGCCGCCGGGACCGGGCGCGGGACCTGCTGCGCCTGGTCGGCATATCGGCCGACCGGCTGGACAGCTACCCGCACCAGCTCTCCGGTGGGATGCGCCAACGCGTCATGATCGCCATGGCGCTGGCGCTGGAACCGCAGGTCGTCATCATGGACGAGCCGACCACCGCGCTGGACGTGGTGATGCAGCGGCAGATCCTCGGGCAGCTCGCCGAGCTGCGCGAGCGGCTCGGCTTCGCGGTGCTGTTCATCACCCACGACCTGTCGCTGCTGGTCGAGTTCTCCGACCGGATCGCGATCATGTACGGCGGCCGGATCGTCGAGGAGGCGCCCGCCGAGCAGCTGTACCGGCGCTCGCTGCACCCGTACACCGACGGGCTGCTGCACTCCTTCCCGGCGCTGCGCGGCTCGCGCCGCGAGCTGACCGGCATCCCCGGCTCCCCGCCGGACCTGCGCGCCATGCCGCAGGGGTGCGCCTTCCATCCGCGCTGTCCGAAAGCGTTCGGCCCGTGCGACAAGGAGTTGCCGCCGCTCTGCCCGCCCGGGGACGACGACCCGGGGCGCAGTGTCGCGTGCTGGCTGCATCCCGCTGCCGCGCCGCTGCCCCGTTGACCACCACCGCCCGAACACCGTTCGCAACTGCGAGGAGAACCATGGACACCGACCTCACCCGCCCGGCCGCACCCGGGCAGGCCGATCCGATCGACACCCTGCCGCCGACCTTCCGGTGGGGAGTGGCGACCTCGTCGTACCAGATCGAGGGTGCGGTGGCCGAGGACGGTCGCACACCGTCCATCTGGGACACCTACTGCGGCGTGCCGGGGGCGGTGGCGAACGGCGACACCGGCGACGTGGCCTGCGACCATTACCACCGGATGCCGCAGGACGTCGCGCTCATCGCCGACCTGGGCCTGGACACGTACCGGTTCTCGGTGGCCTGGCCGCGGGTGCAGCCGGGCGGGGGCGGCCCGGCGAACCCGGCCGGCCTGGCGTTCTACGACCGGCTGGTCGACGAGCTGCTCGGCAGGGGCGTCGACCCGTGGGTGACCCTCTACCACTGGGACCTGCCGCAGGAGTTGGAGGACGCCGGCGGGTGGCCGGTACGGGACACCGCCTACCGCTTCGCCGACTACGTCGAGATGGTCTTCGCCGCGCTCGGCGACCGGGTGAAGACCTGGACCACGCTCAACGAGCCGTGGTGCTCGGCGATGCTGGGCTACGCCTACGGCCACCACGCGCCGGGCCGGCAGAACTTCGCCGACGGCATCGCCGCCGTGCATCACCTGCTGCTCGGGCACGGCCTGGCGGCGCAGCGGCTGCGCGCCGCCGCCAGCAACCCGATCGAGCTGGGCATCACGCTCAACCTGGCTCCGGCCGACCCGGAGACCGGCTCCGCGGCCGACCGGGACGCCGCCCGCTACACCGACGGCCTGGCCAACCGGATCTACCTGGACCCGCTGTTCCACGGTGAGTACCCGCAGGACGTGGTGGCCGACCTGGCAGCGGAGGGGATCAGCCTGCCGGTGCAGGACGGCGACCTGGAGATCATCTCCACCCCCATCGACGTGCTGGGGGTGAACTACTACTTCGGGCAGCTGCTGTCCGGCGTGGACGAGCACGGCCGGGAGCGCGACGAGCAGGGCCACCCGGTGCGCCGGGTGATCCGCCGGGACCTGCCGCGCACTGCGATGGACTGGGAGATCGTGCCCGAGTCCTTCGAGGAGCTGCTGGTGCGGCTGCACCGGGACTACCCGGGCGTACCGCTGTTCATCACCGAGAACGGGGCCGCCTTCAACGACAAGCCGGACGCCGACGGCTTCGTCGCCGACGACGACCGGGTCGCGTACCTGACCGAGCACCTGCAGGCGGTGGCCCGGGCCCGGCAGGCGGGCGCGGACGTGCGCGGCTACTTCGCCTGGTCCCTGCTGGACAACTTCGAGTGGGCGTACGGGTACGACAAGCGGTTCGGCATCGTTCGGGTGGACTACGACACCCAGCGGCGCACGCCGAAGCGCAGCGCGCACTGGTACCGCGACACGATCCGGCGGGTGCGCGGGGAGCGGTGAGCCGGC